>CAKQVV010000028.1 GCA_934277845.1 uncultured Clostridia bacterium | reverse complement strand
ATGCAACAGATATTATAAAAAGATGCCTTCCGATACTTTTGAAAGGCTTCTTTTTTCCGATCGGAACGAAATACTTTTCTTTCGTTTAGTCCTGTTTTTCTTAGATGTTTTGCTATTCTTTTCTCTGATGAAGCGTTACCGGTAAAGTGACTTTTACGGGCGGCGAAGTCGGGTTTTCGATCCTGAATTTTGCGACTTCGTACACCTTTTCGGCGAACATTTTGAAGTCGATCGTTATGGTGGAAATCTGTCGGAACCCCTCTATCCATTCGCAAAGTCCGTCGAATCCCAAGATATGGAGGTCGGGAAACATCCGGCGCACGTCCACCACGAGATTGTCGAGTTTGCTGAGCATTTCATACGCGATCATATCGTTGAAACAGAATACGCTGCGGTAGCCGCCGAGAATTTTTTCGTAAAGAACGCGGATATCGTCGGTCGAGATGTTGTAGAAATCGACCTGCGCCGACGAGTTTATCTTGCCGATCTCGTCCTTGAACACGTCGCAACGAAAGCGGCTGAAAGTGTTGTCGTTGCCTACGAAAACGAACTTTTCGCTTGTGTGAAAGTTGTTGAGATACCGAGCCGCAAGCTGACACCCGCACCTGTTGTCGATGTCTACGGCGTCCATGTCCAGACGCGCCAGGTCGTACATGAACACACTGCCGGCATAAATGATACGAACGTTGTTTAGCCGTGCGAATTCGGCGGTGTTTTCGTCGCAAAAGGTATATGTGATAATGATGTCCACGCGCTGAAGAATACATTTCTTGATTATCTCGATGTCGAACTTTTCCGAAAGCATAAGCACGCAATCAAGTTCTTCGCGACTACGGAATACTTTGAGAAGTTCGCCGTACAGCGTGTTGAAATACAGATTCGAGAAATTGTCGGCAAACACTCCTACCACGAGTCGTTCGTCCTTTTTCATCTTTTGTGCGACGTGATTGGGTAAATATCCCATTTCAATCGCCGTTTTGCGAATTCTGATTTTGAGTGATTCCGAAATGTCGTCCATATCCCGAAGCGCGTGCGACACGGTGTTGATAGAACACCCCACCCGCGACGCTATGGCTTTAAGGCTGACGTTTTTCTCTCTCATTTTATCACGTCTCCGGTAATCGGATCGAAAACGTAAAGATCCTCGGGCGCGAAAGCAACGGTAAGTTCATCGTCGATGGTAACCTTGTGCTTTGCGTCTATTCTTCCGATCATATCTTTACCGCAGAAATCGAAATGCACGTTGTATTCGCCGCCAAGAAGTTCGCAAACGGTCGGTTTTACGACGAATCCGCCGTTTTTCGCCTTGCCGCGTTTCTTCTCGACTTTGATGCGTTCGGGACGGATACCGACAATGAGTGTATGATTGCACGAAGCGCAACCGCGAATCTCGTCGAGTTTTTCGGCGAGCACGCGCTTTTCGTCGGCGTAACGCTCATCTTCGTTTTCCGCCTTTCCGAATTTCTCTTTTATGCGTTCGATAATACTCTTCCCGGTTCTTTTGTTCGCATTGATTACTCTGCTTTCGCCGGTAACGGAAAGAAGTTTGAGTAGTTTTTCGCGCGCTTTCTCGTCGAATCCCGCCTGCATGGCGACTAATTCGCCTTCCTTGTTCGCATAGAAAGCGTCGTGACGAGCGACAAACCCTTCACCGAGCGAAATTTCGTCGTTTCCGAACGCGATCGTATTTTTCTCGCGATCGTAATTTACGTCAAACATATTCATCGTCGGTGAACCGATAAAGCGCGCGACGAACACGTTGTGCGGATCGTTGTACACCTCTTCGGGCGAGCCGATCTGCTGGACGAATCCGCGCGACATTACGACGATACGCGTTGCCATAGTCATTGCTTCCGTCTGGTCGTGAGTAACGTAAATTGTCGTCGCGCCTATTTTGTTGTGAAGTTTGACTATTTCGCTGCGCATCGTAAGGCGCAGTTTTGCGTCGAGGTTGGACAGCGGCTCGTCCATCATAAAGATGGGCACGTTCTTGATAATCGCTCTGCCGAGCGCGACGCGTTGCATCTGTCCTCCGGAGAGTTCTTTGGGAAGTTTGTCGAGATACGGGCGAAGATCGAGAATTTCCGCCGTTTCGTAAACCTTTTTACGAATTTCGTAAGGCGTGAGCATACGGCTTTCTATCCTGACTTCACCGTTGTCGTCGAGCATCTCGAACCTGTCGTTGTATTTCTCGCCCGCTTCGTCCAGACGCTTTTTACCCTCTTCGATCACGGCGTCAAGCGACTCGTTCCACGATGCGAGAATCCCCGTTTTTTCGTCCTCGTTCTCTTTCGCCTCTTCCTTTCTGTTCAACCCTTTTGCCTTTGCCGCAGCGTCGAGAGGCGCGTAAAGGTCGATAAGAATCCGGGCTGCTTCGGGTGTACTCGCAAATACCGTAGCAAGTTTTTCGGCGCGTTCGTTCTTTCTGAGTTTTACGGCAAACGCCGCGCTGAGCATGTCGGCAACCGTCGAGAAGTCATGCTCCGAAAGTATGCGTTTTGCTTCCGCCGCGGGATAGAGTTTTTTATCGACCACCGGCGCGGGATACTTGTTTATCGTGAGCGGGAACGCTATATTGTCAAACACGTTCATCTGCGGATAAAGCGCGTAACTCTGGAACACGATCGCCATTTTACGATCCTTGCTCGGTTTGTAGTTGAGAAGTTCGTCTTCGAGGAAAATATCGCCCGACGTAATATCTTCAAGACCGGCGATCATACGAAGCGTGGTCGACTTTCCGCAACCGGACGGTCCGACTATAACGATAAATTCCTTTTTGTTTATGTCGAGGTTAAAGTCATAAACCGCCTTTTCGCCGTTCGGATAGATTTTTTCGACGTGTCTGAGAGAAAGAAAGGGTTTGGTTTCGGTATTCATTGTGTGTATTCCTCCTGTTTACGCCTTTACGCCGGTAGACGCAAGACCGTCGATCATTTTGTTCTGAGTGATTATAAAGATAATTACTATGGGAATAAGCGCGAATACGCTGGTAGCCATAGCGACACCGGTAGCACTCCAGCCGCCTCCGCCCGTATAGCCGGTAAGCGCGACGGTAACCGTGTTCCAGTATGACAGTTCGCCGGAAAGCAGAAGTTGCGGCCAGACAAGGCTGTTCCAGCTGCCGGTAAACGTAAACAACACCACAAGCATTATGGTTGATTTTGCAAGCGGACAAACGATACGGCGAAAGATCTTCATATTGCTTGCGCCGTCGCTTTTCGCGCTGTCAACGATTTCTTTGGGAATAGATTCAAAGAAATTGCGCATAAGCAGCATATTGAATATTCCCGTAATCCCCGGAACGACGATCCATATATAAATATAGATATACGATGCCACGTATGAAGAGATTTGAAGCGAGTTTTTTATGCTCGAATACAGCGCGAACGACGGAGCCGTTCCGATAACGCCCGGTACCGCCATCCACAAAAGCAGGAACTTCATGAGCGATTGCTTGCCTTTGAATTTGAGAAAAACCACCGCGTACGCCGTAAGAAGATCGACTATTACGGTGAGACCGACCGTCGCGAGCGTAGACCAGAGCGAGTTGAGCATCCACACGGGCATATTGTCGATTTTGCCGTCGCGGATAATAAAACCGTAATAGTGCTTTATCGTCCACTCGCTCCATGCCGACGGAAAAAGTTTGTCGGGATTTGCGACGAGGTCGTAGTCGGACTTAAAGGACGTTCCGACCATATAGACGAGCGGTATTACCCATATTACGCTGGCGATGAAAAGTATAACGAACGACACGATTTTTTCGCGCCGACGCGTTCTTTCCGATTTCGTAAGGATTTTTTTAGTCTTTTCCATTTGCCGTATCCTCCGTCGTCGAAGAAGCCAAGCCGTCGATCATAATTTTGTCCGCTTCGTAAACACCGCAAAGTTCGCTGTGACGCGTCTTTTTGCGGCGCGGTGCGGTTATACGACGTTCGGCGACGCTGAACGCCATGACGATAAGTCCGAAAACTATCGCGGACGCGCATATGTAGCCCGTTTGCTTTGCGTAAGTCATTCCGCCCATAAGATATTTCTGGATAAACATCATGGGCGCAACGAAAATATCTTCGTTTTCGTACGTGTTAAGAACATAAGGCTGCGCGTACAGGTTGAGATAACCTATAAGCGTATTGAACAGACACACGTTGATCGATGAACGGATATTAGGGAGCGTTACATAACAAATGCGTTTCCATCTGCTTCCGCCGTCCATTTCGCACGCTTCGTACAGGGATTTCGGGACGTCGCGCAGCGCACCCGAAAATATGACGAAGTTCGTGCCCGTCTGCCACCAGATACTCGCAATGAGCATAACCACCCAGCGCAAAGTATCGCCCGCCCAAGGCTTTCCGGCGAGCCACTCTATTTTCGTACCGAGTATCGCGTTGATAAGACCGGATTCATCGCCTTTGAACATATTGCCGAAGATTATACCGACGATCGTAACCGAAACGATGCTCGGAAGATAGATGATCGCGCGGAAAATCTTGTACCCGGGAGGATTCATGTTGATGAGGTACGCAAGGCAAAGCGGTATGATTATAAGGAGCGGAACCGCTACCGCGTCGAACACAAACATCGTCAAAAACGAATCCCAGAACGATTTCGATATGGGGTTGGAAAGATTAAAGATATTTATATAGTTCTGAAGCCCCGTAAACTGATTCTGTTCCGGAATGTACGGATTATACCGCATAAACGAGAATACGAATCCCATTATGAACGGTATAAGCGTGAACAACACGAACACGATAAGAAACGGGCTGATAAGCGCAAGGGCAAGCAACGCTTCCTGCCGCTTGCGCTTTTTCTGCTCCGCTATTTTTCTTTTTATGTCGATTTCCATTTTTTATCTCCGATCAGCCGAAGAACGAAACGTTGTTGTTTACGGTGTTTTGTTTGCTTCTGATGGTCGCCTCGTCGGTTTCGTCGGTAGCGTTTTTGTTACCCACCGTATCGGCAAATATGCCCTGAAGGTTAGAAAGCGTATCGGCATAATACGGAGTGTTGCCCACACAACGGAAGTTGTCGATATCCGGGTAGAACTTCGAGATGAATGTGCTTACGTAAGAATCGTTTTTATAAACGTCCGATTCGGCTATAACGTTGGACGCGGTAACGTGACCCGCTTTTGCCCACTGCGCGCCCGCGGTCGAGTTGACGGTGAACCATCTGATAAACTCGACGATCGCCGCTTTTACGTTGATATCGGTAACCGTTTTGGACATCGCGAAAAAGTGCGAATCGCCGTAAACGGCGTTCTTGTTCGCGTTGTCGCTCATCGCAAACCAGCCGGAAACGCTTGCGCCGCCGAGATGGTTTTCGAGAACTTCCGTTTCGCTGACGTTATTCGTCGCCGCAAACTGACTTACGAGACTGGTAAGTTCCCACGGACACAAGAAGTAGAACAGGCGTTTCCCGGAAACGAAGTCGGTAAGCGCGGTGCTTGACGCTTCGTTAAGGTTTGCATACGAGTTGTCGAACAGTTCGCGGAAAGACGTGAACGCGGCTTTGAACGCGGCGCGGTTTGTTTCGTTATCGTACCAGTCGACGGTGTAATCGTTTTTGTAAAGCGATACGCCGTTCTGAAGGAGCGCGGTGAGGAACATATAGTTTACGAAATAGTCGCCGCCGGTCGCCCATGCGATAGCCGCTTTTCCGCCGTTTGCGGAATCCTCTTTGAACTTGCGGCAAATATCCAGAAGTCCGGCACGGTCAGTCGGTGCGGCTGTAGCGTACTTTGCGAGAAGTTGCTTGTTGTAAACGACTACGAGGCTTTGCCCGTCAATCGGAATCGAATAGGTTTTGCCTTCGTAACCGAGCGAAGAATACTGCGCGAGTCCGGACGAGTAATCTGAAAGATTAAGCGTGATACCCGACTGCTCCATCGCCTCGTTAAGGGGTTGGATAAGGCGATTGTCCGCAAAGTTCTTGTGCGACTTCTGATGGGACATTATAAGGTCGGGCGGATTCGTATTATTGTTGATCTGTTTCGATACGGTATCCTCGTAAACACTGGCACCCGTGTTGGTTATGATAACGTTGATTTTACCGTCGTACTCGCGATTGAAACGCTGAACTACGTTGTAGAACGCCTGTTTGTCGTCGCCTGCCACGACCGTGTTGAGTTTGATTTCCACGTTGCTGAATACGACTTTGCCGTCCGCGTCTTTGGTAAGCGAGCCGGTAGTCGTCCACCAGTCGTTGCCGGTCGGATTATTCGTGCCGCCGCACGCCACGGTAAAGAGTGTCGCAACGCACAGTATTCCGGCTACGATCGCCCTTCTGAAACTATATTTTTTCATAAAATTGTCCTCCTGTAGTCTGATTTAAGCCTTTTTCATGAATCTGATCGCAACGCCTCCGTTCTCGCGAAGGTCGAATGTGAGCGTTGTGCCCGCCGTAACGGTGCGGACTTCGCGCGCGACATCCTTGCCGTTGCTTCCGGTATCGGTAAAAATTTCCGCGTCGTACTCGCCGCTGCCGAGAAAAGACAGGTCGATCGAAACGGTATCCGAGATGACGCTGTTCACTATGCCCGCGAACCACGTATCACCCGCCTTGGCGGCTGCCGCGTAATAATAGTCGGGCTGTCCGCCGAGGAATACGGTTTTATCGCGCGTCGAGGGGATCGAGCGATAAAAGTCCATAATTTTCGCGTCGTAGTATGTATTCGCCTTGTCTGCCATAGAGGGCGTTCCGGTTTCGAACAGCACCGAAAGAGCCATCTGATGCGCTCCGGTGATAGCGTTGCCGTAAGGAACGACAACGGGAGTGAAATCGCTCGGTCCTATTACCGCACGGGTAAACAATTCGTTTACCGTGGTAGCGGCGTCGATCGTTTTGAACTCGTTACCCATAATGCCTTCGCGGTTGGTTACGTTGGGATAAATTCTGCGCTCGCCCGTCGGCTTGTTGGAGCCGTGGCAGTTTACGATCATTTTGAGTTTTGCGGTTTCCTGATAAATCGTCTCGTACCACTTGATCGTTTCGCTGTCCTCGCCCTGATGTGTGGGATTGTCGGCGTTCTGACCGTCGAAGAAGTCGATTTTGATTCCGGCGATGCCGAAACTCGCCCACTTTTCGAGTTTGCTTTTAAGAATAACGGGGTTGCCGTTGCCGAAATCGGTAAGCGCGTTGCACCAGACGATAACTTTTACGCCCGCGTTGTTCGCGTAGTCCATAAAGTTCCGAAGCGTGGAATCGCTGAGCCCCGCATTCCAGCCGCCGTCGAGAAGGACGTATTTCCAGCCCATATTCGCGGCGAGATCGACGTATTGGCGGTGCAGCGAAAAGTCGGTTTGCGGACGCGTGCCGTTATATGCAAGCCAGCTCCATGCGACTAATCCGTTCTCTACCCAGTCGTAGTCGTAAATCGCCTTTTCTTCGTCCGAAAGCGTGTTGTAATCATCCGGTTTCCAGTACTCCGCGTCGTCGTAAACTTTTTCGACGAGTTCGGACTCCTGAACCGTTTTCATATCGCCGGCGATACCCACGCGCCACGGCGAAGCGAACGGATAATCGATTTTGTCGTCGTCCAGCATCGCCCGTGCGGGGGTGTGAAAGGTCTGAAGCACGCTGCTGCCGTCCATGCCCTCGGGAACTTTAAGGTACGAGCCGTAGAAACCGCTGCCGATGAGTGCGGATTCGGTAACCATAGAATACACGTCGGTGCCGCCTACTCTGTACAGCATGGGCATTGCGAGGTACTGATCGGAATTGAGTCCTTTTGCCGAACGGCGGTCATAAGGCACCTCGTAAGCGAAGAAGTTGCCCTTCTTGGGGTTGATAGAAGCATACTCCTCTACCCACATGTTCGTATTGTCGGGAAGCGCGAACTGCGTTTTCTCTTCTTTTACCGTCATGGTGCCGCTGCTGCCGTCGATCGCGCGGATTCCGTAGCGGAACGCGTAACCGTCGTCGTACGAACGCATCGTTACGTCGAGGTAAAACTTCCACGCCCTGAAGGTAACGGTCGTTTCGTTGCAATCGTAATTCACGGTTGCCGACTTGCCGGAAATGTTGTCGTAACTGCCTTTTACCCGCTTGTTCTTGACGCCCGAAACGGCGATAAGGTTGAAGTCGTCCTCTTCGATATCGAAACCGAGTTCGGATTTTTTAACGACTTCGGCATTGCCTTTTTTGACCGAATAATAGATTTTGTTGTCCGCGTCGAAAGTGAGCGAAGTAACGATCGTTCCGTCGGGCGAGGTAATCGTCCAGTTCCCCTGATCTTTTACTTCGGTCGGCGTGTTGTTCGTACCGCACGCCACGGTAGCGAGTCCCGCCGTGATTGCGAGTGCGACGCAAACGAGAATATAAAATACTTTTTTCATTTATGCCTCCGTTAATAGACGAGTCCGCCGATCTGCGTATAGAGTTCGTGCATTTTTTCGGTGAGGTTCGTGCCGTCGCCGCCGAGAACCGGTACGATAATACCTTCCGCAGCGGTTACGTTTACGAGCGTTTTGAGGTTCGCCGTGCCGGGGAGCGTTGTGAGGTTATTCGCGTCGCCGTAAGTCGACCTGACAAAACTGACGATACGGTCGGTCGAATTTACGTAAGCGTCGGCGTTTACGGCTTCCGTTGCGAGCGGAACGTAACCGAGCGAAGAAAGTTCGTAAGCGTGCTTTGACAGCCAGTCGGAATACACTGCCGAAGCGCACACTTTAAGCGGATCTTTCACGACGTTGGTTGCGAGGTTGCAGAACCCGATTCCGATCGTATGAATCGGAATGTCTTTGCTGCCTTCGCCTGTTTCGTCCGTGAACAAACCGGAAAGCGGAATCACGCCGAGATTCGGATCGGAAAGAACCGATCCCTCATAGCCGCGCCAGGTTACCATACCCATAAGCGCGTTGCCGCTCTTGACCGAGTCCACTACCGAACCGATACCGTTCGCGTTGCCGCCGTGATTTGCGCCGTTTTCGCCGAACAGATCATAAGTCCTGCGGAGCGCGGTTTCCGCCTTTGCGTACACGGCTTCGTCCGCCCATTCGTTTACGTATTTACCGTTTTCATACTTGTAATACGGTGTTCCGTTCTGATTGAAGGCAACCATGCTGGGAGCCTCTTTGAACGACCAGTCGGAATAAGCCGCCACTACGGACCTGAAACGCGAATTAGTCGCAACTTCACCGTTGTAAGCCGCTTTTAACAGCGCGGAAAGTCCGGAATAGTTGGTCGGGAGCGCGCCGCCGTCGCTGTACTTGGCAAGAAGCGACTTGTTATAGATCATATACGGAGCAACGCCCACGAGCGGAACCTGCGTATACGCGCCGTTTACTCTCGCCTCGGCGGTAGCCTTTTCGAGCCAGTTCGAATTGTTTGCCGCAAGACCTGCGAAATTATAGATCTCGCCGACCGAATAGTAAGTTTTGGTCGTGCTTAAAATCCCGGGGATTTGCTGAATACGAAGGAAAGTATCCGCTTGCGACGCGAGATTGGACGAAACGTTTACGGAAATCTTGCCGTTATACTCATTGTTGAACTTTTCGGTAAGCGCGGCAAGACTGGCTGCGTCCACACTCGACGTCCACACGTTGATCGTTACGTGGTCGTAGGCGATCGAACCGTCGTCGTTACGCGGGACCGCCATTGTGTATTCGTACCCGGCGTAAAGCGTAATGTCATCGTTTACTTTGTCGGTATCGAAATTCCACGCCCGGGTTTTAGCCTCGTCCGCGTACCAGGCGACAAATTTCATTCCGAACGGATTGTAATCGGGAACGTACTTTCTCGCAATCGCGTTCGTTTTGCGCACCGCTATCGTTTTGTCGGCGATGCCGGCAACGCTGAAATCGAACGTTACTGTAGCCATACCCGGCTGAACAGTCCATTTCGCGTAAAGAGTCGCGTCCGAAGTAACGGGTTTGGTAAAGTCGTAAGGTTCTGTGCCATCCGCATCGGTGAACCAGCCGCCGAGGTCGAATCCTTCGCGGGTTGCCCGCCACGAAACCGCTTTCGCGCCTGCCTGAACGGAAACGTTTCTCGTTTCGCCGCCCTCATAATTGAGGTCGTATTTTATAAGATACGTTTCCTTTGCCGTTTGTCCGCCGCACCCGACGAGCGCAAACACTCCGATCGCGGTAATGGCACAAAGCAGAACGGCAAGTATTCTTTTACCTTTTTTCATTAAGTTTCAGTCTCCTTTTATGTCGGAATTGTGAGTTTTAACGTTTTTTATCGGTAAGGACGCGCCCCTTTACGCCTGTGCGCGGGGCGCGTCAAAAACCGTTATTCGATTGTCTTGCTCGTGCTTACGGAGCGTCGGCGGACCAGGTAATGTTGCTGTACTGTCCGGCTACGCGCGTGTTGTGCCACTGAAGAATAACCACTCTGTTCCAGCCTTCGAACGCGGTTGTTCCGTCGGTACTCTTATCCGCCGTCGCGCCGATGTTGATAGTCCTCGTGAACGTCTTGGTCGGATCGGTAAGCGAAGTTACGGTAAGCGTGATTTCGGCGTAATCTTCGCGGATCTTGCGGCTGATGGTAAATCTGCTGCCGGCGGTTGCGTCGGTGCCCGCACCGGGTTCGTACCACTTGTGTCCCTCGGCAAGACCTGCTCCGCTGAGAAGGTATCTGTTAAGCGAAGCGTCGCTTTCGTACTGCGCGCCGAACTGAATACCGCCGCACGAGTTGTGGTCGTATCCGATCAACGTACGCATTTCTACGATCATGCGCGATTCGCTGCCGGTAGTCGAGGTTGCCTTGTAGTCCCAACTGAAGGTGAAGTCGCCGTCGAAGTACAGGAACGGACTTATCATGCCGTCGTTGAAACCGGCGTCGTTCTTGGTGAAGTCGAAGTTGATTCCGCGATCCGTCGTGCTCTCGTTGGCGGTGAAGTGGTCGTTGTCGTTGTTCTGCGAGCCCATTGCCCAGTCATAGGGCACATACTGTCTGATAAAGTCTTTGCCGTTGTGAGTGAGCACGTTGAGTTTCGCCTCGACCGCGGTTTTGCCGGAAAAGTAATCGATGCCCGTTACGAAGTCGGTAGTTTTCATTCCCCAAACGAATAATCCGGGAATGGTATTTACCGAAGAGTAATGCTCCATATCGGTGGCGCCGATGTACTGGTCGTTGTAGAACATATAGAACATCTTGCCCGCGCGGATGACTGCCATTTTCGTTACGTTCATATCGCCGTCTTTTCCGAGTCTGGTCAGTCCGCCCTGATTGCATACCTGATACTGGTAAAGAACGATATTCTTGTTTATGTCGTTTTCGGAAAGATTCCAACCTCCTACTGCCGGATTGAAGTCTGCTATCTTGTAGTCGGCGTTTCCGGTCGTCGGTATTACCGAAATAAGCATTCTGCCGTTATGATTATCGGCGGGAACGATGTTCGCAACTCCGGCAAGCGTATATTGTGCGTTCTTGAACGTAGCCTCGGCATAGTAGTAATCGCTTGCCGCGATGTTGAACTGCGCCATCTGATAGCTGCTGTCCGTCGCTATGACTTTCTGATTTGCGTCGGTCGTTTGTTCTTCCGTTACGCTCCATTTTCCGTCCGTCCACGAGAAGATCGTGCGGTAAACGGTGATCGTTACGATTTTTGTAATGCTCTTGGATGCGTCGTTGGGATTAGCGACGGTGTAGGTAATGGTATACGTGCCTGGTTCGGGAGTCATTTTTCCGCCCGAAATATTCAGTTTCGCTTCGTCCGAATAGGTTATCGAAATACTGTCGGTGATGTCCGCGTCATCCGCGAAAGCCACAGCCGCAGGAAGGTCGAGTGCCGTCCCCTGCATGGCTTGCATCGTGCCGCCGTCATCGGTCACGGTCAGTCCGTTACCGCTGAGCGTAAGCGTGGGTGTTCCGTGGACAACGTTGATGGTGAAAGTGTCGGTTTTGCCCTGAACTTCTACCGTTACGGTTGCGGTTCCCAACGCTTTTGCGCGGATAATCCAGCCGTCGACGACTTCGATCGCGCCTGCGGGATCGCAAGTGATATTCGGTGTGGTGTTGCTCGTGTTGTAATCGCCCGGATCGAAGGTCGCGTTTATCGTGCGTTCGGTACCGCTTTCCCAGTCCGCTTCGAGATCGGCTTTGTTGGAAACGGTAATCGACTGAATTTCCGGCGGAAGCACGGATATCGTAACCTCATCGGTTACGCCGCCTTTTGCCGTAACGGTGATAGTCGCAACGCCTCTACCCACACGGGTAAGGGTGGTTCCGTCTACCGAAACGACTTCCGGATTGTTCGATACGATACTTACGTCGCTGTTGTCGAAGTTATAAATTTCGGCGGGACTGAACGCGAGTTCGAGCGAACGCGTCGCTTCCTCGTCTTCTCTCCATGAGACGAGCGATGCCTTGTTGGTTATGGTTACCGATTTTAGCGAGGCCGTTACGGTTACCTCGAACGAATCGGTAAGAAATCCGATACTTACGGTAATCGTAGCCGTGCCGCCGCCCACCGCGCTGAGAGTCATGCCGTCTACGGCAACCGCGTCGGTATTGGACGACGTAATCGAATATTTGGTGTCCGCGAAAGAACATCCCTCGGGGGTGAGCGTTACTTCGACGGTACGATCGGCTTCGCCCTCTACCCATGCCGCGGAGAGCGCGTCCTTATTGGCGATGGCAAGCGATTCGATTCTTTGCGCCGAACGAGCCGTCCAGCCGATATTGCTGTACTGTCCTGCAACGCCGGTGTTATGCCACTGAAGAATAACGGGCTCGTTCCACCCGTCGAACGCGGTAGTTCCGTCCGTACTCTTGTCGGCGGTTTTGCCGAGAGTGATAACGCGGGTGAATTTCTGCGCGGGGTTCGCGAGCGACTGTGCGGTAAGCGTGATTTCGGCGTAATCGTCGAAGAGTTTACGGCTGATCGTGAATCTCGATCCCGCACTTCCGTCCGTGCCTGCGCCCGGCTCGTACCACTTATAGCCTTCGGCAAGCGCGCTGCCGCTGAGAAGGAATCTGCCGAGCGACGCGTCATCATTATATTCCGCACCGAACTGGATTCCGCCTACTCTCGTATCGTTGTACCACATACGCGAACGCATTTCGAGAATCATTCGTCTGCTGCCGCCGGTAGTCGAGGTCGCCTTGTGATCCCAACTGAAAGTGAAATCGCCGTCGAACCACACATACGGGCTTACCATACCGCCGTTGAAGTGAGCGTCGTTTTTGGTGAAGTCGAAGTTGATTCCGCGTTCTTCGGTTGTGTCGTTCTTGGTGAAGTTGCGGTTATCTATGTTTTTCGAGTCGCCCGCCCAACCGCCGTCGGGGACGTAATTGCGGATAAAGTCTTTGCCGTTGTGAGTGAGCACGTTGAGTTTCGCCTCGACCGCGGTTTTGCCCGAGAAATAATCGATTGCGGTCGCATAGCCTTTGCTCGCGTCGAGTCCGAGAGTGAAAAATCCGGGAATGGTTTCGACGTCCGCATAATATTCGAAAACCGCCGAATCGACGTACTGATCGTTCCAGAACGAATAGTACGTATCGCCGAGACGAAGAATCGCAACTTTGTGCGTTCCGTCCGTGCTTGCGTTGAGGTTGCCGAATTCGGTAAGACGGTACTGATTGAGAATCGTTATTCCGTCCGCCACGTTCTCCTGAAGGTTCCACGCGCCGCCGTTGAACTTGCTCGTGTCATAGTCGGCAAACTTGTAGTTTACGTCGCCCGAAGTCTGAACGACTGCCGAAAGCCAACGCGTGTGATTGTTGTCGGGCACGAAGTTTGCAATGCCGACGTTCGACCATTCGGTAATATGGAAGGTCGCCTCGGCGTAATAATACCTGCTTGCCGCGAGGTTGAACTGCGCGGACTGATAGCCGTTTTTAGTCGTTGTGACTTTCTGTTCGGCGTTAGCAACTTTTTCCTCAAGTACCTGCCAGGTGCTGTCCGTCCACGAGAATACCTGACGGAATACCGTGATCGTTATGGTTTTCGTTGCTATTTTGGCGGTATCGGCAGGGTTCGCGACGGTATAAGTAATGGTATAAGTTCCGATTTCGGGAGTCATCAGCAGTCCCGAAATGTGAAGTTTGTCTTCGTCGGAATAGGTCACGTCGATTTCCGTCGTAACGTTTACGCCGTCGGTCGTCATTGCGGTTGCGGTGGGAAGCGTAAGGTTGGTGTCCTGCATGCCGCTCATCGTGCCGCCATCTTCGGTCTGGGTGAGTCCCGGTCCCGAAAGCGAAATAACGGGTGCGGCGTGCGCGACGTTTATTTCAAACGTGTCCGTTTTGCCCTGCGCCGATACGGTAACGGTTGCAGCGCCGACTGCTTTGGCTTTGATCTTCCAGCCTTTCACTACTTCGACCGCGCCCGCGGGTTCGACCGTAATGGTCGGAGTGGTGTTCGCCACGGTGTATTCGCCGGGGACGAATGCCGCTTCGATCGTGCGCTCCGTGCCGATCGCCCACTCCTCTTCGAGATCGGCTTTGTTGGTAACGGTAAGCGATTCGATCGCGGGACGAACCGCAATTGTAACTTCGTCGGTGAACGCGCCCGCCGTTACGGTGATCTTCGCCGTGCCGATCGCGACCGCATGAAGCGTCGTTCCCGAAACGGTAACCACGTTCGTGTTGCTGGACACGATAGTCGCGTTCGTGTTGTTAAGGTCGTAAGTGTCCGGATCGAACGCAAGTTCGACAGTGCGATCCGCCGAGCCGATAACCCACGACTCGCCGAGCGCGGCTTTGTTCGTTATCCGCACGCCTTTGAGCGACGGAGTTACGGTGATTTCCACCTTATCGGTCGCGTCACCCGCCCTTACGGTAACGGTAGCCGTGCCGCCGCCCACCGCTTTGAGCGCGAATCCGTCGACGTCCACAACGTCGGAATTGCTCGACTCGACGATAACGTTCGTGTTTTCAAGCGTGTAACTGTCCGGCGAAAGTTTCACTTCCACCGTACGATCGGCTTCTCCTTCGACCCACGCGGCGGTAAGCGCGTCCTTATTCGTGATCGAAACGGAAAGTTGTTTGTTCCCTCCGCAGCCGATCAACGAGAACGCCGCCACGATCGTCGCTATCAACGCCGTAAGAATCAGTGTTCTTTTATTCATCATCTTCTCCTTTTACATTTATTTTTAACGGAATTCTCCGATCCGTCCCCATTAAGCCGACCGCCGGACGGTGCCGCGACCGGGTGATTTGACGCGCTCGCATCAAATGCGTGCATCACGCTCGAATTTCCTTATCCGAGTTGATTATACACCCCCCCTGATAAGTTTGTCAATCATTAAGTTTAATGT
>CAKQVV010000027.1 GCA_934277845.1 uncultured Clostridia bacterium | reverse complement strand
GCGCTTCCCCACGCGACGAGAGTTATATGCAACGTGAGCGAGCCCGCAGGTAAAACCGTTGTCGTCGGCGCCGTCGAAAAGAACGAAACGACGTTTGCCGTCAACCTCATCGGAAGCACCGCTTTCGAGTACCTCACGACAAGCGAAGCCATCAATCTGGTCGTGAAATACAACAACACCGTTATCGGCACATATAGCCGTACCGGTTTGGGTATCGGCGACGGCGATCTGGCACACGTCGAAAACGGCGGCACGCTGGCAGGCTCGTTTATCAACGTCAATTTCGCAAAGAACGTTTCCGGGCTCACCGACGCGGACGGCAAATGGATCGGCGACAGCGAGAACGTTACCTTTAACGTCACGGTCGGAATCACCGAAATGCTGAATAACCTCGGCGTCGGTTCTGCCGAAACGATTTCGTTGAAGAAAGGCGAAACGAGATACTTCACGATCAACGAACTCGAAAATCTCGCCGCCGGCTGGTACAGTTTTGTCAACGCAATCGAAAATCTCAAAAGCCGCTATGAAGTGTACACAAGCGAGGGCGAAAAGGCTTCGAGAATGTACGACATGTTCAAGTCCGCCGGAGTTGCCTACATCGTCAAATATACTGCGATTAGCGATCTCACCGACGAACCCATAGGCGTTAACGCCGCAAAGGCGGAACTTTCGGCAACGAACACGACAACCGGACTTGTTATACCGGCAGGAAAACAGGGCGACAGAATCGTCGTCAAAGTCACGGTGAACAAAGCGGTTACTTATCATCACGAGAACATGGTCAGATTCAAATCGAACGTTGCGGCTTTTAACGGCGCTTCCATAAAAGTATTCAACAACGATTATTCGACTTATGCAGCATATGGATATCAATCGCTTCCCAGCGGACATACGTTCAAATTGCCTTCAAGAAACAACACGCAAACGTATGCGTACATTATGATGAGGTATGCCGCGGATCTGGATGGTACAGCGGAACTCATTTTTAACCATGTAGCCGGTTCATACACAATAGCGTTGCCCGAGCCTACCGCCGACACCGAGTTTAAGATAATAGAGTTCAATGCGAAAATAAGCAAAAATATCTACTTCAAAGTGACCTCAACCGGTAAATACAAAATCGAGATAGCGGAAGTTGATAGCAACGTTCTCGTATCGCCGACAATAATCCGTACCGACAAGTTGTACGATCCCGATTTCGCCCTTGTCAACGTGAACAGCAATACGAATTTCAATGCCGACGCAACGGGCTATTATTCCTTGGTCCTGACAAACACTCAGGATTCCGTACAAAGGGTAAGAGTTCGCATAGTGAAAGTGTCGTAAAACCCTGTCGGGAAAAACGTGCGGGCGGATAAGCGGGCATAAAAACCCCGCTTATCCTCTCGTAATTCCGGCAGAAGGAGGAATGAATGAAAAGAAGAATAACGATTGTGGTTGCGCTGGTGCTGGCTTTCGCGCTGTGTCTTGCGCTGGTCGCTTGCGACGATAAAAACGGAGAAGTAAACAAACTGACTGCCGAAAGCGGCATTACCGCGGACGGCGCGTTTGAAAGCGACTCCGTGCTGAAAGCCGATCGCCACGCCGCCGACAGCGAGCAAGGCAAAGCGGCAATTTCGGCAATCGACAAGCCTTACGACAGCGCAAAGGTTGCCGTTTTCGACATCGCCCTCACAAAGGGCGACGAAAAGGTACAGCCGGACGGCAAGGTCAGGATCACTATGCCGAAGCCGTTCGAGGCGGACGGTTACGTTACCTATCACGTAAAGGGAGATAACACGGTCGAGGAACTTGAAACCGCAGTCGACGGCAATAATATATACTTTGAAACGACGAGCTTTTCGTATTTTGTCGTTGCGGGCTTGGTAAACGCCGATCAACAGCATATACACAGTTATGTCGAAAAGGTTACCGACAGAAACCTCGTGGACAATGCAACGTGCCAAAGAAAGGCCGTGTATCGACTTGTTTGCAGTATTTGCGGCAGTTTGGGCAGAGAGACTTTCGAGCACGGAGGACTTACTCCTCACAATCTGCGCGAAGAAAAAGGTTACGATCCGCGATGCGAGAAAGACGGTCTTACGCACGGCAGACGTTGCATAAATCCCGGTTGCGACTACACGGAACAAACTCCTATCCCCGCTATCGGACACGATATACGGGACGTGGCAGCGAAAGAGCCGACTTGTACGGAAAGTGGTTGGAAAGCCTATAAAAGATGCGAGCATTATTGCGGAAAAATCGAGGGGTACGAGGAAATTTCCGCTACGGGACATAGTATGACCATAACCGTTCCGCGCGTTGAACCGACTTGCGAGAGGTGGGGCACCGAGGAATACAAAAAGTGTTCCAACCAAGGTTGCGATTATCACACCGATTACAATGGGGTGCCCGCTCTCGGGCATGATACGCAGTTGCACGGTCCCTGCGACGCAACCTGCACCGAGGACGGGTATTACAGAGGTTATTCCACCTGCAATCGCGATGGGTGCGACTACAACACAAAGGTGGGTAGATATGTCGAAAAGGCTCTCGGACACAATCTCAAACACTACGAGGCGAAACAAGCGGACTGCTTGCCCGGCTGGGAAGCGTACGACGCGTGTCAGCGCGACGGTTGCGACTATAACACAAAGGTGGAAATCCCCGCCAACGGCAAGCACAGTTACGTTTGCGACGTATGCACCACGTGCAACGAACTTAACCCCGTAAAATACACGCGCGACGGCGATAATATCTATTTCGGTTACTGGCCGCAAACCTTAGAGCGCGACGAGACCGTAGTCGCAAAACTCAACGAAATTGCGGGAAAGCCGCCCCTTCCGCGTGATAAGGAAAATCCTTATAATTGGGAAAGTCACGAGGGTACTACTTATATGTGGCAAAAAATCGTTATATATAACGGCACGAAATACCTCGGCGTTCAAATGAACGACTATCGCGCGTCGGGGGTTTATAGTCTGCGCAGCTACATCATGGAAAACGGATATTTCACGCTTGAAGTGTACTGGTTTAAGTATGAACCGATAAAGTGGAGAATCCTCACGACAAGCGGAAATTCCGCCTTTATTATGAGCGATATCGCTTTGGATTCCTTTTCGATACAGCCCGACAGAAAGAGCGAGAATCGCGACGGCTTATATGCTTCGTACAACAATTCGCCGGGTGTCCCGGACGGAACTTACGCCAACAACTGGGAATATTGTTTTCTGCGCGGATGGCTCAACGAAACCTTCTATAACGAGGTTTTCAACGGTTTGCAAAAAGAAATCATAAAAACCATGAAACTCGACAACAGTGCGAGAAGTTCCAACCCGAACGAGTACCCGAAGTATTACGGTTACGGGGAAAATGCAGGGAAAAACAAGTTTGCAGACCAATGCAAAGATACGGACGATAAGATCTTTTTGCTGTCTTTGCGGGATATTACCACCACGGCGTACGGATTTAATAAGGACGTATTAGCAAAAGATCCCGCAAGAAACCTGCAAGCAACCGATTTTGCCAAATTACACGGTGCGCCGATGAATACCAACGATAAAAAATACGTTACCTGGTACACTCGTTCGCCCGCTCCCGCCAACGGCAATCAGGGATACGCCACCTTCGTTCTTGACAGACATGCAAAGGGCGCCATAGATAGTATCGATTTGGTGCCCGACGGCGGCGTCGTCCCTGCGCTTTGGATAACCCTTTAAGACCATCTGAGAATAAGGCAATCGAGCCGCCTTAATATAAGGCGGCTCGAACTGCCTGACGGAGAAAAGTTATGAAAGCAATAAAAAAACTTATTATAGCTCTGGTGGTTATAGTGGCTATACTGGGAGTTGTCGTCATCGGCGGATACATCTATGTCCGCGCGACTTACGGCATAGACCTTTTCCGCACCGCGGGACAACTGAAAACCCTTGCGGAAGAAGTCGACGAAACCGCGCTTTGCCCCAACGCTTACGGCGAAGAAGATCTTGCCGCAATGAAAACCGGACTCAACACAAAATTCGACGGATTTGTTTCTTACGAACAGGGCAAGGGCTACAACGGCTATTCGGTCAATTTCGATTCGCTTGCGGGCAAAAGCATGGACGGCATGATTTCGCTCACGGAAAAACAGGTGGGAGCGATTGCCCAGACGGTCTTTTACGAGCAAACGGGAGGCAAAATCAAGTTGGGCGATAAGGAAGTGTCCGTAACCGTCATGCAAGTCGATTTTTCGGAAATTGCCGCAAACGGCAGCGCGGACTTCACCATCGCGGCAAAAATAGACCTTACGCCGTTCAAAGCCGATATGGGCGGATTTCCGTATAAATATTTCAAAAAATATATCCCCGACAACCTTTACGTTTTGTCCGCCGTGCGCGTGGAAAAGACGGAAGGAGACGGCTTTATGTATACGGTAACGCACAAATCGCTTGCGATCAACAATCTGTCTCACGACGACACGGCGGATTTGTTCAACACGCTCGACGCCGTTTTGAAAATAGGAACTGCCGAAAACCTAAACTTGCAGATCGGCACCACCGCCGTAAACGCACTTATCGGTACGGCGGAGAACCCGGGCTTTGCTTATTCTATTAAAGCAATCGGCGCAACGCAATTCAGATTCGCGACCGATTCCGGCGCGGACAACTTTATCGTGGAGTAAACCGCCGGAAAGAAAGCGTCGCGCTAAAAAAACAACTCGACGACATAACGGTAACGAGCCGTCCGCAACCGACGCGGGCGGCTCTGATTCCGAAAAGCGGATTTTTCGGGAGCGGAGATAAAGACCGGGGAATAAACGCAAACAAGAACCGAACCGTCGTTCCGGATATGCCGGGTACGGCGGTTTTGCGCGCCCGAATCGCGGTTTATTTGTTGTGCTTTAAGCGGTATTCGTTGGGCGATGAGTTCGCGTATTTACGGAACACGTTTGCAAAATGACTCTGCGACGAAAACCCGAGATAGGCGGCGATTGCCGAAATCGGCTTGTCGGTGTATCGCAGAAGTCTTTTGCCTTCCTCGACTTTTTCTTTTAATACGAAATCGGTGAGCGTCATGCCCGTTTCTTTTTTGAATTTTACCGCCAAATGCGTTCTCGAAACGAACATTGCCTTAGATAGCGCGTCTATATCTACGGGTTCGGTCAGGTGTTTCTGCACGTAATTTGCAATGTCGGTTAAAAGTTTGGTCGGGGTTTTGCCCAGCCTTATTTTTTCCACTCGTTCCGTATAGTCAAAGATCATATGATATTGCAGATTCTCTATTGATTCGACCGAAGAAAGCAATTCGCATTTCTGAATATACGCGTCCGATAAAGACAGCGCGACGTTTATGTCCGTTCCGCCGCGGATCGCCGCGCGCGAAACGAGCGTCGCGGTGACGATAAAAGTGTTTTTTAACTGTCTGAGCGCGTCGGACGACAGTATTCCGGGACGAACCGCGGGCGCGCTCTTTATCCATTTGGTTAATGCCGCAACGTCGCCGTGACGAACGAAATTCATAATCGTCTGTTCGAGCGCAAGCGTATTATGCACGGCGGCAGCGGCGGTCGGCGAATCCGTTTCGTTGTAATTTTTCTGAGTTTCGTCGGCAATTATTTCGTCGGATAATTTCAGTTGTTCTTCGTCGTAAATAGTAATATCGGCAAGAGAAAGTTTTTCTCCGTTCAGGACGAAGTTTATCGAGCATAACGTTTGAAGAATGCTGCCCAGCGGCATATTCACAAGCGTTTCCATCGAAGATATAAAGTTTTCCGTTTCGTCTTTAGGGACGTCACATTCGAACGCCAGTTCGGTTAAGTCCGTTTTGTTTGCCGTCCATTGCCGCGACGGTCCTAAAACGATAGTATATTTTTCCGAGTTCACGATTCCGTAATAGTGAAATCGCGGCGTGATGAAATAGCCGATATGGTCGGGGAATTTCAGTATTTTGCTTTCATGCGGTATTATGGGATCTTTGGGCAGACTAACGACGGAATAGTAAAAAATCTGCTTGTTGCCCTTGTAAATTCTTATCGGGATACCCGCAAGATTGCCTATTGTGGTGCAAAGATATTCGATGTCTTCCGTTTTCATAAAAACTCCAAACGCAGGAATCAATACAATTATAAGCAAAATCAAACAATTATGCAAGCAAATGGACGCAGAACGTGTTATAATTTTACAGTAAAATCAAAAGGAGCATAAAAAAGGATTATCTGATGGAAGATATTTTGAAATTTTTACGGGAACTGACGACGGAAGAAAAAGCGGCTTTGGTTGCGGGTACGGATTTTATGTTCACGAATCCGGTGCCGAGGCTGGGTATTCCGAAAGCAAGAATGTCCGACGGCCCGCACGGGCTGAGAGTGCAGCAACAGGGCGGGGATAACGGCGTTGCCGGCAGCGAGCCGGCAACGGCTTTCCCGACAGCCGCGCTTACCGCATGCGGCTGGAACGAAGATAACCCGTATAAAATGGGCGAAGCGATAGGGGACGAGGCGCGTCACTACGACATAGACGTCGTTTTGGGCCCGGGCGTAAACATCAAGAGAAATCCGCTTGCCGGCAGAAACTTCGAGTATTTTTCGGAAGATCCGCTGCTTGCGGGGAAGATGGGCGCGGCGGAAATCAAGGGCATACAGAGTAAAGGCGCAGGCGTCGCGCTTAAACACTTTGCGCTGAATAACGCCGAAAACTATCGTTTTATGGGCGACAGCGTGTGTGACGAACGCGCAATGAGAGAGATTTACTTGAAGGCTTTCGAGATCGCGGCGAAAACGGCAAAACCCGAAACGGTAATGTGCGCCTATAACAGGATTAACGGCACGTACTGCTGCCAGAACAAGTGGCTTTTAACAGGCGTTCTGAGAAGAGAATGGGGTTTTTCGGGACTCGTTATGACCGACTGGGGCGCGACTCACGACCGGATCGAAATGCTGAAAGCGGGGCTTGACCTCGAAATGCCGGGAGACACGGATATTTGCCGCAAATGGATTATCGACGGAATAAAATCGGGCGAACTTGCCGAAGAAACGCTCGACAAAGCGGTCGAAAACGTATTGAAACTTGTGAACAAACACGCGGAGCAAAAAAACGAACAAGCAGATTTTGCCGCGCACGACATTTTAGCCGAAGAAATCGCGGAAGACTGCGCGGTTTTAATGAAAAACGACGGAACGTTGCCGCTTGCCGCCGAAAAAACATATTTTGTAGTCGGCGAATTGTTTGAAAAAATGCGTTATCAGGGCTCGGGAAGTTCGATGATAAATCCTTGGCGACTGACCACTCCGAAAAACGCTTTCGACAATGCCGGCGTAAAGTACGAGTACCGTAAAGGCTATAAAGAAAATCAGACTGCCGCGGACAAAGCGTTGATCGACGAGGCGGTAAAAAATGCCGGGAAATACGATACCGCGCTTGTGTTTACAGGGCTTACCGATTACGTCGAAAGCGAAGGTTGCGATCGCGAGAATATGCGGCTGCCCGAAAACCAACTTGCGCTTATAGACGCGCTTATTAAAGCGGGTAAGAAAGTCGTGGTTGTTTTATACGGCGGCTCGCCCGTGGAACTCCCGTTTGCGGATAAAGCGGCGGCGATACTCAATATGTATCTGCCCGGTCAGCGCGGCGGCGAAGCTACGAGAAAACTTTTGTTCGGAGAAAAAAATCCTTGCGGTAAACTTGCCGAAACGTGGGCAAAAAGTTATTCCGACGTGCCATATGGCGTAAACTTCTCGAAAACGCAAATCGAAGTTTATAAAGAAAGCGTTTTCGTCGGATACAGATACTACCAAAAGGCAAAAAAACAGGTTGCTTTTCCGTTCGGGTTCGGGCTTTCTTACACGACTTTCGGGTATTCGGATATAAAAATCGAAAACGACGGCGATAAAATCACGGTTTTGGCAAACATAACAAATACCGGCAACCGTTCGGGCGCGGAGATCGTGGAACTTTACGTCAAAGCGCCGAAAACGGACGTAAGTAAACCCGAGAAAGAGTTGCGCGGATTTACGAAAGTCTATCTTGCGGCAGGAGAAAGCAAAGAGATTGCAATCGCCGTAAACAAATCCGACCTTGCATATTACAACATAAAAGAAAAGCAATATGTGCTTGAAAGCGGCGAATACGAGTTCCGACTTTGTTCGGACAGCGAAACGGTAAAATTATCCGAAAACATAACGATCGAAGGCGAAAACGTTCCGTCGCCGTATGATAAAGAAATCTTCGATTTATACGAAAACTCGCCCGATAAAATTTCCGACGAGACGTTTGAAAAGATGAGCGGACTGAGAATTCCCGCGCTTCCTCCCGTTAAACCGATAACGCAGGAAAGCCGGTTTACCGACCTTCAAAAAACGTTTATGGGAAAAATCCTGTTTAACGCCGTTCTCTCCGTCGCGAAAAAGGACATGAAAAAAGCGAAAAAACTTCCCGAAGGAGCAGAACGCGACAACAAGATAAAGGGCGCGATGTTCTTAAAGCGGATTTTAGAAAGCAATTCGGTCATTACGATGTCTATGTCGGCGGGGAAAAGTTGTCCGTACCACTTTGCAAAAGGATTTGTCGATCTTGCAAACGGACGCATAATCAAAGGAATAAAGGATTTTTGCTCGCCCGTAAAAGTGCCTGCGCTTCCGAAAAACGACGATAAGGAGAAGAATTAAAATATGAGTACAGGTAAAATGTTAAGCGGAAAAATTTTTGACAGCCGCGTTCACTCGCAAAGCGTAACGAGCAAAGAAAAGTGGCTGGGCTATCTTCTTGGACCGTGCGGCGCGCTGCTTCTCAACGCGGTTCTTGCGACTTATCTCAACGTTTATTATACCGACGTATTGAAACTCACCACCGTGTGGGGCGGCGCGTTTCTGGTCGTATTCCCGCTTATTTCAAAAATAATAGACGCGGCGACCAACGTGCTTATGGGTTATATCATCGACCGTACCAAAACGACTCAGGGCAAAGCCCGGCCGTGGCTGCTGCTTTCCGCGCCGCTGGTGGCGATAACGGGCATACTTCTTTTTACCGTGCCGAAAGCGAGCGAATCCGTACAGGTCGTGTGGGTTATGGTTTCTTACAACCTGTTCTATTCGTTTGCGTACACGATTTACAATATGAGCCATAATCTGATGTGCCCGCTTTCAACGCGCAATACCATTCAGCGCGGCGGACTTTCGGTGTTCAATCAGATTTCCACCATTATGATGAGCGGTATTCTGGTCGCGCTCGTTTTCCCGATGGTCATTATGCCCATGCTCGGCGTGGACAAGACCAAATGGATTGTCGTAATGGGGATAATCTCCGTACTGTCCTTGCCGCTCACTCTTTTAGAATATTATTTCACCAAAGAACGCGTCACCGAGGAGCAATCGCAGACACAAGAAAAGAAGATCCCGTTTTTAACTCAACTGAAGGTGGTTTTAACCGACAAATACACGCTGATTATGTTCGGGTATTTCTTTATCTATACGTTCGCTTCTTCGCTTAAAAACCTGGGGCTTGTATATTACTGCAACTATGTTCTCGGCAGTTATAACGACGGAATAACGCAAACGCTCGTGTCGGTGGTCGGCGGTATTCCTATGGGCATAGGAATATTTGCCGTGTGGCCGCTTGCCAAAAAATTCGGCAAACGTAACGTAACCGTTGCCGGTTTTATCCTCTATGCGCTGGGTTCGGGAATTTGCTGGGCGGTTCCCGGCAATATGATAATCGTAATTATCGGGCAGTTCATCAAAAATATCGGCGGACTTCCGTGCGCGTATGTGTTTATGGCGCTTTTTGCCGACGGGCTCGATCATATCGAATGGAAAAGCGGTATCCGTTGCGACGGCACGGCTATGTCTATTTACAATATCATAGCGGTATCGACCGTCGGCGTTGCGACGAGCGTATTCAACGCGATGCTTTCGGGTGCGGGTTACGTCGCTCCCGAAATCGTAGACGGCGTAACGATTGCGGCGACTCAGACCGCGGCGGTCAAAAACGTAATTACTTTTGCGTTCGTGGGGCTGGAAACCATAACCGGGGTTATACTTGCCGTGTTGCTGGTGTTTCTGAGCGTAGAAAAGGCCATTGCAAAGAAACAGGCAAAGATCCGCGAATATCAGAAAGCGGACGCCGAATCCAAAGGCGAAGAATGGGTTGCGCCCGAAGTGAAAGCCGCGCTTGACGAAGAAAAGTATCTCATAGAAAACGAAGAGGCGTTCGTTGCCGCGTTAAAAGAAAAGTGCGCAAAAAAAGGCTTGAATTATGATAACGAACTTGCCGCGCATAAGCAGGAGTTAAGCGACAAACAGCGTAAAGCCGAAGAGAAAAAGCGCACAGCGGAAGAAGCAGCCGCGGAAAAGACAAAACGCGCGAAAGAAAGAAAAGAGGCGCGTCTTGCCGCGCTTACGCCCGAAAAACGCACCGCCGTCGAGCAGAAAGCAAAACTTCGCGCCGAAAAGGACGAGCGCGAATGGCAGGCGGAACTTAAAAAAGGCGAAGCGTACCGCGCCAAAATTCAAGCCGAACTTGCGGCAAACAAATAAATAAGGGAGAAAAACATGAAAGCGATAAACCTTAAAACCGAATATCTTGTAAATCCGATGGGGATCGATATGCAAAATCCTCGACTTATGTGGAACTGCGACGGCGGAATAAAGCAAACCGCTTATCGCATCGTTGCGAAATCGGACGGGAAACCCGTATGGGACAGCGGCAAAGTAAATTCATCGTCTATGCGTGCGGAATATCCGCATAAATTAAAATCTCGCGAACGCGTGGAATGGACGGTTACGCTGTGGGACGAAAACGACCGCGAGGGCGAGCCTTCCGAAACGTCGTATTTTGAAACGGGGCTTTTGTCGGCAAGCGACTTTACTGCAAAATGGATAAGCGGGAATTACCATGTAAACAAGAAAAAACGTTATCCCGTCGATTGTTTCAAAAAGCAATTCAGCGCGCAAAACATTGCCAAGGCAAGGTTGTATATCACCGCCTGCGGACTTTATGAGGCAAAAATCAACGGCGAGAGAGTGGGCAATTTCGTGCTGGCACCGGGACATACCGATTACACAAAACGTATTCAGTTGCAGACTTACGACGTTACCGGACTGATTGCAAGCGGCGGCAACGAAATTACCGTCGAACTTGCAGACGGCTGGTATCGCGGAAGTTGCGGCGCGTGGGGGCTGAAAAATCAATACGGAACGCAAACCAAACTATACGCGCAACTCGAAATAACCGACAAAGCGGGCAAAGTAACGATTATCGGCACGGATAAGACGTGGTTGTGGTCGGACGACGGCAAAATCCGTTTTGCCGACAATAAGGACGGCGAGATAGTCGAAGCGTGGCGTAAGCCATCGTATAACGGGTTTGCAAAGGAAACGAAATGCGACGTTGTACCCGTTTCGTCGAACAATGTTCCCGTTACCGAACACGAAAGATTTTCCGTTAAAAACGTTATTACTACGCCGAAAGGCGCAAAAGTTCTCGATTTCGGGCAGAATATCGCGGGATATATTTCGTTTGCCGTAACGGCTAAGAAAGGACAAAAAATCAAACTCCGCTTCGGCGAAATGTTCGATAAAAACGGTGAATTTACGCAAAAAAATTTTCAGTGCGCCAACAAAAAACGCACCAAAGTTACGCCGCTGCAACAGATAGAATATTTTTGCAAAGACGGCTTGAACGAATATAAAACAAAATTTGCGATTTTCGGATTTCAATACGTTTTAATCGAAACGGACGTCGAATGGGGAAAAGAAGAGTTCACGGCGGTATCCGTTTGTTCGGATATGGAAGAAACGCTTGCTTTTGACAGCAGCAACGAACTTTTGAATAAACTCGTGGAAGCGACGCGCTGGTCGGCGAAGAACAATCACGCCGACGTACCTACCGATTGCCCCACGCGCGAACGCCACGGCTGGACGGGCGACGCACAGATTTTCTGCGATACGGCTGCATATCTTTTTAACTATGCGCCGTTTGCGAGAAAATACGTTTCCGATATGATAGACGGGCAGCGGAAAAACGGGAAATTCCGTCAGATTACTCCCAAGGGCGGGATCGATTTCTACATGGATTTTATGGACGGTTCGGCGGGTTGGTCGGACGCGGGCGTTCTGATCCCGTACCGCATTTACAAGCGTTACGGCGATAAAAAAATACTCGAAAGCAGTTACGCCGCAATGAAAAAATACGCCGATTTCAAGATCAAAACGCTCGGCAAGCGGTATCCGACCGCCGTTAAAACGGGTATCGACAGAAAGTATAAAAAATATATATCGAATTACGGTCAGTCCTACGGGGAATGGGCAGAGCCTACCGAAGTGCACATCACGGGTTTCAAGGATTTTGCCTGTCCGCACCCCGAAGAAACGACGGCGTATATCGTTTATATGCTCGAAACAATGGCGGAAATAGCCGAAGTTTTAGGGGAAACGGACGATAAAAAGCGGTTTTCCGATTACGCCCGAAAGGCCAAAATCGGCTATGGCAAACTTATAGAGTGTCCCAAGTTTTCGCTCGACACGGACAGACAGGCAAAACTCGTTCGTCCGCTGTATATGAATTTGTTAAATGAAGAGCAATCGAAATTTGCCGAAAAACGCCTTATAGCCGCGCTTGACAATTACGGCTGGCGGCTCGGCACGGGATTTTTGTCCACGCCGTTTATTTTGTATGTTCTTGAAAAAATCGACGCGGAATACGCGTATAAACTTCTCGAAAACGAGCAGATGCCCGGGTGGCTGTTTATGCCTAAAATGAACGCCAACACCATCTGGGAAAGTTGGGAAGGTACGCAGGCGCAGGGCGGAATCGCCTCGCTCGACCACTATTCGAAAGGCGCGGTTTGCGAGTGGCTGTTCGGCGATATGTGCGGAGCAAAAGTTATGGGCGAAAATGAGTTTACTATCGCGCCGAAAGTCGGCGGAAAGTTTACTTTTGCCAAGTGCGAATACCAAAGCGTTTACGGCAAAGTTTCCTGCGGCTGGGAAAGAGAAAACGGCAAAGCGACGTATAAAATCGTAATTCCCGCCAACGCGACGGCAAAAGTTATTCTGCCGAGCGGCGAAAAAACTCTTACCGCAGGCGAATACGAATTTACGGAAAGAGAATGAATTTATATGACGAGGTAAAGAAAAACGGCGATTATTTTCGGCCCTATCGGCGCAATCATGCCGATCGGAGTTACAACATGGATCGGCGTATTTCAAAGTTGTAATAATCTTGAAACAATTTGCCGTGAAGCGACGCGTAAACCGGGCGGAGCATTTTAGTGAAATAAAAATCGTTCCTCTGCCGTCGGTTTTGGGATAAACGGGCGAGCAGACGGTAATTTTTAAGTTTATAAAAAGAGTTATCCCGCGGGCCGGACAAAATCCGCGGAATTTTAGCAGGGCAAATGACGGGAAAAAGGTTGACAAGCGGTCGGGATTGATATATAATCTAATAGTTGACTGCGGCGGGCAAAATTTGCGTTTGCGACGCCTGCGGTCATAGGTTTGACGGGAGGCGACGCTATGAAACTTATTTGTAACGGAAGCGATCTATCGGACGCGGTAGGCAAAGTTTTCAAAGCCGTTTCCACGCGCACGACCAATCCGATCCTCGAAGGAATCAAACTCAAAGCGGAAAACGGTACGCTCAGGCTCACCGCCACCGACCTCGAACTCGCTATCGAAAAGATCATCGTTGCCGACGTCAAGATCGAGGGCGAAACCGTCGTTCCCGGCAGGTTTTTCGCCGAGTTTGTCAAGAAACTCACGCAGGAGCAGATCGAACTCACTTTGGGCGAAACCGGCAGGCTTAAAATCAAGTACACCGATTCCGAAGGCGAACTGCAATGCTTGCCCGCCGACGATTATCCGGAGATCAAGGAACTCGCCGACGCGCAGAAATTCGTTATCGTCAAGAGCGAATTCCGCGATCTCGTAAACAAAGTCGCGTTTTCCGTCGCTACCGACGATGCCCGCCCGATGCTGAAAGGCGTGCTGCTCGAAATCGACGAGGTGACGCTGACGGGAGTCGCGCTGGACGGTTATCGCCTTGCCAAATGCGTCAAGCCGATCGAAAAGACTTCGGCGATGATGCACGCGCTTGTTCCCGCGAGATGCCTGACTGAGATCTCGAGACTTATCGAGGACTCGTCCGATCCCGTCGAAATCTGTATTCAGAAGAATTATATGTCGGTCGACCTCGGTCACACCAAGGTTACGACGCGCCTTCTGGACATCGATTTCATCAACTACAAACAGATTATCCCGGCGTACTTCGAGACCATGGCGACGCTGCCGAAAGAGCAGTTCGAAGCCGCTTTGGAGCGTGCGATCCTGTTGTCGCGCTCGGACAAGAGCAACCTTGTACGGTTCGATCTCAAAGAAAACGTGATGCAGCTTTCGTCCAACAGCGACATCGGCAATATCACCGAGAAGATTTTTATCAAACTCGACGGCAAGGATCTCTCGATTGCGTTCAACGCGCGTTACTTCACCGAGATCCTGCGCTATATCGACAGCGACAGTATCATGATCAAGTTCACCGACGCCGTATCGCCCTGCATTATCGTGCCGACCGGTGCGCTCGAGGACTTCATGTACCTGATCCTGCCCGTGAGAATGCAAAACTAAGTTAATAAACCGTTTCGCGACTATTTGTTCGCGGAACGTTATGCTACTGTGGCTCAGTTGGTAGAGCAGCTGATTCGTAATCAGCAGGTCGCCGGTTCAAGTCCGGCCAGTAGCTCCAAAAGGAAAGCCCCTCTATCAAGAGGGGCTTTCCTTTTGCGCCTGCGGCGGGTTGAAACCTGCGACCTGCCGCAACCGAACGAGAACCGGCGTTCTCGTATTCGTAATACTACGCTCGGCGAGCCTGCGACTCGTGGCGTTCGGCGGCGAGCCACCGCGGGCAGGTAAGGACGTTGCGTGTATTTAGTAAGTTAAAGTTGAAAGTAGAATTCCGAGAATTTTCTCCGCCTCGCTCGGCTAACAGCAGGTCGCACTAAGTGTAGTTTAACCTTACTAAGCCGATATAAACGTAAAAGCGATTCAAATATATAATATTTTTGTATTTATTTTTTTCTCAGTTGCGACGGTGAGCAGCCTTTTTTGCTTTTAACCAGCGCAATAAGTCCTCTTGCGTCGGAAAAGCCGACCTCTTTTGCTATTGCGGTGACCGACAAGTCGGTATTTTTCAGCAAACTCAACGCTTCGTTCAGGCGCAGTTCGTTCTGATATTCCTTCGGAGTGAATCCCGTGAGAGAATGGAACTGCCTTATAAAATAAAACTTGTCCGTATACGCCATCGAAGAGAGCGTGTCGAGTGTGATTTTTTCTTTGTAATGTTCCATTAAGTATTTAATCGCGTCCGTAATGCCGTCGCGACCGTCGCCGACGTCGCATTTTTGCAAAAGCTCGGTCAACAGGTTGTAAAGAAGCGAAGAAATGAGATACTTATTTTCGTTGCCCGATCGTATCATAGTCGTAATTTGCTGTACGGCAGTTTCAAGCGACGGAGCAATAAAACCGGTCGTTACGCAGCCGAACTTCGACTGAAAACTGTCGTAAAATTCCTTGACTTCGGGCCCGTACAAGTACACGAAATACGCTTCGTAAGGTATGTCGCCGCCGTTTACGACGGTGTGCGCGTCTTCTTGCGAGAAAAACAGCGTGTCGCCGGCGTGCGCTTTATACGTTTTGTTTTTGGTTTTTAAGACCACTTCGCCTTTAACCACACCGTACAGCCCGTAAGAGTTGTATCCCGCTCTTGAAACGGAGTGTTTTAAGCCGCCGACAACGTACCCCGATTGCACGACGTTATATAATAGCGGGTGGCGATAATAATCGTCCGGGCGTATTGCCAGCGTAGTGCCGGAAAGCAGTTCTACCGTTCTTTTGGTCGTGTTCATTTTCTTCTATTACCTGTAATTGTGTTTAAGTTTGCAATTTTATGTATTGAAACGCAAAGCGGAATTTGATATAATTCGAGTATATTAGATATATTGAATTATGTCAACAACAAAACGAAATTTAAGGAGAGAAAAATGAAAAAAATATCATTTTTTATGCTTTTCGTCGTTTTATCGCTTTGTCTGTGCTCTTGCGGAACGCCGAGCGAAAGCGATCCGCTCGACGGGTTTACTATCACTGCCGTTGCGGGAGTGGAAGTAAAAAACGACAGCGTAACGCTTACGCAATCGCAGTACGACGCGCTCGTTGCGTCACCCGAAGAGAATTGTCAATGCACGCTTACGAACGGAGTAACTGCGAAAATTACGGTCACCGCAACTAAACTCGTTTTCGACTTAAAAACTCCGGGCGGCAACGAAGGTAAGTACGAGATTACGCTGACCGTAGTGCCCGATAAGGACGAAAGCGATCCGCTCGACGGGTTTACTATCACTGCCGTTGCGGGAGTGGAAGTAAAAAACGACAGCGTAACGCTTA
>CAKQVV010000026.1 GCA_934277845.1 uncultured Clostridia bacterium | reverse complement strand
TTGCCTTTGCGGGGCAAGATTTTAAATGTCGAAAAAGCGCGCCTTGATAAAATCCTAAAAAGCGAGGAAATCAAAACATGCTTACCTACTCGGAACATTATAAAATACGGACTTCGGATCTCGACTATCGCGACGAAATGCGGCTAAGCGCGTATCTGGATTTGTTTCAGACAATCGCCGGCAAACACGCCGATTTACTGGGACTCGGATACGAACAAATGTTAAAAAACGGCATTGCGTGGGTAATAACAAAAGTCAAATTCGATTGTATTCTACCGCTCGGATCGGATGAAACGGTGACAGTCGTGACCGAGCCTCACGAAAAAGGTCTGATGGATTTTACCCGCGATTATTACGTTTACAAAGAGGACGGTTCTCTCGCCGCAAAAGGCACAAGCCAGTGGGTGCATATCGATTTTGAAAACCGCAAACTCGTCGAGCCGCAAGCCGACTTTTCCGGTATATTCACCACTCGTTCAGTCTATCCCAAACGCCGGATAGAACGCGTCGCCGCGATCGACGACAAACCCGTTTACGTCCATGAAATCGTCCGCACCGACCTCGATCACAACGGGCACACGAACAACATCCGTTACGCCGACATGATCTTCAACGCCATAGATTTACCCGGTGCGCCTAAACGCGTGATAATTAACTTCCACAGCGAGTCGAAACTCGGCGACAAAGTTGCCGTAGCCTGCCGTCGCGACGGCGACGATCTTGTTTTTGCCGGGCGAAAAGACAGCGAAACGTGCTTTACCGCCAAACTTTTCTACGGCGAAATTATTGACTGATTCTATCTTTTAAATTCGCTCAAACCGCAAAACCGCCCGGTGTTAATTCTCGGGCGATTCTTTTATGCTCTTCGGGTTTATCGCCACACCATTCTTCACCGCGGCATTCTTTGCCGCGATACGTTCGCGGACTTTCGTTATCAGTAGTTTTTTCGCAGGCTTCGCGTCATCAACGGTCCTATCGTTTTTATCCCGTGAGGTATCATTACCCGTCGCTACCCTGTTTTCATCTTCCGTTCCTGCCGTTTTACGGGCATGACGAGGAAGTTTACCCGCGACAAAACGCCCCACGAAATCACTCGTAAGCGCGTTTGCGGTTTCGGCGTCTTTTCCTTTCCACATAAGCGGAAAACAGTGATTGGACGTAAAAATATCCGATGAAAAACTTTCGTAATATACGCCGTGCTTTTTGAACGCGTCGATAAGGCGTTCTGCCTGACCGCCGCAAAGAACGTCCTTTTTAGAATACACGATGAATACCGGCGGATAATTGCGATTGACGTATTTGATAGGCTTGCAAAGTTCTTTATGTTCGTAAGCCTCGAAATCGCTGTTCGCCATTCCGGTAAAATTGCGGAACACCCTGCCGTTGAGATCGAGCATCATGCGATCGGAAACGGTTTTTGCGATGTCGTACAAACCGCAATCGAGGACTGCAGCCTTGATTTTGAGCACAGGCGTAACGCCCAGTTTGTTCTGAACGCGTTTATAATTGCACGCCGCAATCAGCATGGACGCATAGTACGCGCCGGCACTGTCGCCGGAAACGAAAAACTTGTCTGTATCGAGGTGAAATTCCGCCGCCGTTTCCGCGATTTTATTCATCGCTTTCACCAGATGCACCAGCGGTTCCGGATATTTGTACTTGGGGCAAAGCCCGTAATTTACGTTGAACACGTAGATGCCTTTTGCCGCATACCACTTGCTGACGCCGCGACGGTAGTTTTTGTCACCCGCGACAAACCCTCCGCCGTGAATATATAAAAGCACCGGGTACTTGTCTTTTCCCGGTATATGATAGGTGTCGAAAGAACAGAACTCGGGATCGGATTCGTCATAGACGATATTTTTGCATACCTCGATTTGTCCCTCCGTTTCTTTGTTCAACGGGGGACTGTTTTGTATCTTGTCGGCAACGACGTCTATCATTTTAAATACGTCAAGTTCTACGCCCATGTTTTTATTATACTAAAAAAAGCCCGTTCAGTCAACGATGAAATCGTAATTATTGCGGGCTTTCGTCTAAATATTCAGTTTTTCTTTCCGCCGACGAAATTTTTTACGTCTGCTCGCTTGCAGCCTGCGGCATTTTTGATTTTATGAACGTGACGGTAACCGCCGTTCCTTCGCCGAATACCGATTCTATATCGAGTTTCGCTTCGTAAATCGCGCAAACGTGCTTTACGATCGCAAGCCCGAGTCCCGTACCGCCCGTCTTTTTAGAACGGCTTTTGTCCACTCTATAGAAGCGTTCGCAAAGCCGCGGGATATGTTTCTTTTCGATACCGATACCGGTATCTGCGATTTTCAGCGCGACGCTTTGGGTGTTATCGGTAATCGTCACGTCAACTCTGCCTTTTTGCTTGTTGTAGTTGACCGCGTTTGACACAAGGTTGGTCACGATTTCGAAAATCTTTTTCTGGTCGGCAAATATCGTCCCGTCACCCGTCACCGTGACGGCAAGTTCTTTCTTTTCCGCTTCGGGTTCGAGCGAAGAAACCACTTCGTCGGCAACCTCTTTAAGATCGACGGCAACCACGGGTTCGCCCGCGCCGCGCATAAACTGGATATTCTCTATATCGCTGAGTCGCAACATGTCCATAACCAGCGCGCCGAGCCGTTCGGCTTCGCGGTGTATCCTTTCGGCATACTTGTACTCGGGGCTGTCGGCCTGCGTTTTATCAAGCAACAGTTCGGTAAGCCCCTGAATGGACGTAAGCGGCGTTTTAAGTTCGTGCCCGGCGTTTGAGAAGAAGTCGGATCGCTGTTTTGCAGCTAGTTTTTCCGCGCTGACGTCGCTGATGATGATTATCGACGAGATTTCGTCCATGATTCCGCTGTCGGTTTTAACTACGTTTACCGATAAATACCTGTCGCCGAGTTTGTACCCCAGTTTCGTCGTGCCGTCTTTAAGCGCGGTTATAAGTGCGGACAAAAACTCCGCATCGCTCACGGCAAAGTACAAATCCCTGCCGATCAGGTTTTCGTCGCAACTGAGCAACTTCCGTGCCGGCGCGTTCATTATTCTTATGACGTCGTTGCCGTCGAGTGCGATTATGCTTTGCGAAACGTTGTCGAGAACGTAGTTTGCTTTGACGCGTTCCTCTTCCGACGCGCGCATCGCTTTCACGAATCTTTCCGAAATATCGTTGATTTCAGCGACAAGCGAAATGTTTTCCGTATTCCCGTCGGCGGTCGTTATCGGCTTATATTTTCCCTCGCTTACGCTTTCAAGACTGGTCTTTACCTCGTCGAGTTTGACAAAGTAGCGTTTTTTGAATCTATGCGAGCATAGTAAAACCGCGACGACCGCAGTAATTACGATCGCCGCCGCAAGCGACGCTATCCAAGCCGCGATTACGCCGCTCGTCGCCGCAAATACCGTTATTAAACTTGCCGTCATTGCTCGAAACGATACCCAACGCCGCGCACGGTCACGATACAATCGCCGCCGCCCGCCTTGTGAATTTTGTCGCGAAGCGAAGCGACGTGCATATCGAGAGTGCGGGTTTCGCCCTCGTAATCCATGCCCCAGACGTCACTGAGCAAACTTTCCCTCGTGAGCGTCACGCCCGCTTTCGACACGAGCGTGCGAAAAAGATTAAACTCTTTCAACGTAAGTCCCAGTTCGTTGCCGTCGTATTTGACCGTGTAGGTGTTTCCGTCGATTTCGAAACCGGAAACTTTTCTGACGGCGGAAGTCACGCGCCTTAACGCGGTTTTGATTCTGGCGCGTAGTTCGAGAATCGAGAACGGCTTGACGATGTAATCGTCGGCACCCTTATTGAGCCCTTTTACAAGGCTGAGTTCGTCGCCTTTCGCGCTGACGATAACGACCGGAAGCCGCTCGTCTTTTTCGCGGATTTTTACCAAAATCGAGTACCCGTCCATATCGGGCAACATAATATCGAGAATTATAAGGTCGGGTTTACGCGCGGAAAACGCCGCAAGAAAACTTGCTCCGTCGGGGAAAATTTCCACTTCATAATCATCTTCGAGCGCACCCTGATAGAGTTCGCCGATACCGTCGTCGTCCTCTACCGCGTAGATAAGTTTTTTCTTTTCGTCCATCAGTACTTTACGTGTACCCCCGTTTCAAAATATTTCGTCCATTCGCAAACGTTGACCGCGTGATCGCCGATACGTTCGAGATATTTGGCTATCATCATGAACGCGATTGCCTGATCTGCATTATCCGAATTTGCCTTGATAAGTTCGACAAGTTCTTTCTTCACGACGTCGAACAACTCGTCCATTTCGTCGTCGGCAGCGATGATTTCGTCGGCAAGCTCCGCGTCGTTTTTGATGAACGATTCAACCGATTCACGCGCCATTTTCACGCCGAGTTCGCCCATTGCTTTCAGGTGAACGAGATCTTTGATATAGTTGCGGTCGCTGATCGACATAACGATTTCGGCAATGTCGCTCGCCTGATCGCCGATACGCTCGACGTCCGTTATGAGTTTGAGCGCGGTGGAAACTTCCCTGAAATCGTCCGCGACCGGCTGCCGACGAAGAAGAATCCTCATGCATTGCCGCTCGATGTCAAGTTCATACTCGTCTACTTCGCGGTCGCGCGGCGGCACCGATTCCGCAAGCGCCTTGTCTTTGCTTACGAGTGCCGCGATAGAATCGGATATCATATCCTCGGTGATGCGACACATTTTTACAAGTTCGAGTTTAAGACTTTCCAGTTCCTCCTCGAACGCCCTTCTTGCTGTCATACAAACTCCTTTATATTATACAATAATGTTTCGTTAAAATCAAGAAAATAAACTGTTTTTTATCAACCGAATCTGCCGGTTATATAGTTTTTAGTCCGTTCGTCTTCCGGAGCGGCAAAGATTTTTTCGGTATCGCCGTACTCGATAAGTTCACCCAGCAAGAAAAAACCGGTCTTATCCGAAATTCTCACCGCTTGCTGCATGTTGTGAGTGACGATAACTATCGTGACGGATTCTTTCAGTCCGTCGCAAAGATCCTCTATTTTGCCGGTAGAAATCGGATCGAGCGCGCTTGTCGGCTCGTCCATGAGCAGCACCGACGGATTAGCCGCTAGTGCGCGTGCGATACAGAGTCGCTGTTGCTGACCGCCCGACAGTCCCAGTGCGGATTTACCCAGCCGATCTTTGAGTTCCTCCCACATCGCCGCCTGACGAAGCGAACGCTCGACGATTTCGTCGAGTTCGGCACGCTTTTTAACTCCGAAAGTACGCGGTCCGTATGCGATATTGTCGTAAACGCTCATCGGAAACGGGTTAGGCTTCTGAAAAACCATTCCAACGTTTTTTCTGAGTTCGTTTACGTCGATTTTGCCGTAAATATCCACGCCACCGACAGTAAATTCACCCTCGATCCTGCAACCTTCGACAAGGTCGTTCATACGGTTAAAACATTTCAGAAACGTCGATTTACCGCAACCCGACGGACCTATAAACGCCGTTACTTTTTGCGCGGGAATATCCATACTTATACCCTTGAGCGCGTGGAAATCGCCGTACCAAAGGTTTGCGTCTTCGGCGGCAAGTCCTTCCGCCGTTCCGAAATTAAGTCCGATCGGCTTTTCTGACTTCTCCGGATTTTCTTTTCGCTTTAACAACACCGGTTTCTCCTTGTAATTTTTTATTGAGTTTCTTTTCTATAAACGCCGCAAGCGCGTTGAGCGCAAGTACGATAACAAGCAATACGAACGCGGTCGCATACGCCGCGTCGGTGTATTTACCCTCGCCCGCAAGTTTATACAGTGCGACGGCAAGCGTGGTGCCGCTGCTACCGTAGCCGTTCGGCATGGGCATAATCGTACTACCCATGGTGTACATGAACGGCGCGGACTCGGATACCACTCTTCCCATGGCGAGAATTATTGCCGACATGATGCCGGGAAGCGCGGACGGAAGCACGATTTTGAAGATAGTTCTCACTTTACCCGCGCCCAGCGCAAAACTGCCTTCCCTGAGTCCGTCCGAAACCGACCTTAAACTTTCTTCGGTCGAGCGCACGACTACCGGAAGAAGCATGATTGCGATCGTAAAACTGCCGGCGAGCACCGAGGTTTTGTGACCGAAAAAAGCCACGAACGTCACCATGCCGAAGAGCGCGTAAACTATCGACGGTATGCCGCTGAGAATATCGATCGCACTGCGGATAACGCGCACGATTTTACTGTTCTTTTTTGTGTATTCGTTGAGAAAGACCGCAGTGGCGATTCCTATCGGCACCGCCAAAAGCAAACTGAGCACAACTGTCATAAACGTGGCGACGATCGACGGAAAAATGCTTATCGCGCCGCCCATTTCATACTTTCCGAACAGTAATTGCGCGTCAAGATGCGGTATGCCTTTAACCGACACGAACACTATTATCGACGCAAGCGCGATCGCCGCAATGCCGGCGCAAACAACGGAAAAGATTCTACCGACGCGTTCTATCTTGATCTTGTAGAAGAATTTTTCGACAGCGGCAAAATCGAGTTTTTTGTGCGATTTGTCGCGTTTTTTCTTGCCCGTAACCAAACCTAAAAGCACGTTAACGGCAAGAATAAAGACGAGCAGTACCACGCCGGTGGCGATCAGTGCTCCGAGCTGGACTTCGCCCGCATACCCCATTTCCATTACGATATTCGCCGTCAGCACGCGGAAACTGCCGAATAGCCCCTGCGGATAATTTACCTTGTTGCCGGCGACCATAATGACCGCCATGGTTTCGCCGATCGAACGACCTACACCCAGAATCAACGACGCCACTATGCCGGATTTAGCCGCGGGAACGACCGCGGTAAACACAGCCTGTTCGTGAGTCGCACCCAAGGCACGCGCGCCTTCGTAATAACACTGCGGCACGGCGTCGATGCTGGTTTTCGACAGCGTAACGACGGTGGGCAGTATCATAAGCCCGAGCACGAGCGACACCGCAAACACGCCGCTTCCGCTACCGTTCGACGAAAAAACGCCGAGTACCGGAAGCAGGACTTTCATTCCGAAAAAGCCGAACACGACTGACGGAATACCTGCAAGCAGGTGAATTACGGCGGTAAACGCGCGCTTGATGCGTTTCGGGCAGAATTTTGAGATAAATACCGCGGTAAAGAAACCGAGAACACCGCCGAACAGTACCGAACCGCAGGTCGCGACCAGCGTGCCGACTATCATTTTGAATACGCCGTACTTGCCCTGAAGCGGCGCGTCGTAGGAATCGGTCGAAGCGGGTTTCCAGTCCTTGCCGAAAACAAACCCGAAGAACCCGATCTTCCGGAATGCAGGCACGCTTTCGGCGATCAGGAACGCGAATATCGCAATAACGGCGATAATGCACAGTACCGCCGTCATTGCAAACAAAACCTTGAACGATCTCTCTTTCAGTTTGTTTTTGTCCATATTATTTGTTAAGTTCCGAGAACTTCTTGACTTCGCCGGTGTAAATCGCTTTAAGTCCCGCCGCGTCGATATTGTCAATCTCGGTGTTCTTGGCATTTACGATTACGGCAACCGCGTCGAGGCAAAGCGTATGTTCGGTATAACCGGCATCGGATTTTGCGGAACTTGCAAGACCGATCACGTTGCCGGTCGTATCCTCTTTCGCCGCGGTTCTGCCGCCGCTAGAACCAGGGAAATCTGTAGTGAACGATACGCCGCTTACCTTATCTCCGCCGAGTTTCTGATACTCCGCGATAAGTTTTTTGATCATATCTTCCATCGATGTCGAACCTTTGACCACGACGGTTCCGCTGAGCGCGGTTGCGGGCGCGGTATAATCGGCGCGGGTTGCAAAGTCCGAAGTCGTGATGCCTTTTTCAGCCTCGATAACAGACTCGGCAGTCTTGCTCATGCAGTAATTGAAGAAGTCCTGAGCAGCGGGCTGAAGCGTTACGCCGTTGCCGGTGAGAAGCAGGAACGGACGGCTGATTTTGTAGCTGCCGTTGCGCACGTTGTCATAGGTTGCCTCTACTCCATCGACTTTCAGTTTCTTTACGCTGTCGTCAACGCTGGCAAGCGAAATGTAACCGATCGCCGAAGCGGTGCTTGCGACTTTCTCGCGGACGTTGCCCGTCGAAGAGTATTCTTCCGCGGTAGATACGATAGTTGCGTTTCCGAGTCCGACGTATTTGTCGAACGCTTCGCGCGTTCCGCTGCTTGCCTCGCGCATTACCACGAGAATGTCTTTTTGCTCGCCGCAAGCAAACATACTTACGCAAGCGACTGCCGTCATAACCGCGACGAGCGCGATCATTGCGATTCTTTTGATGCCTTTTTTCATTTTTTTACTCCTTTGGCGGGATTCGTCTTTACCCGCCGGCTTTTCGCCTTCTTTTTAGTACACCGAGAGTATAGCCGATTCTCTCCCAGTCATGCTACCACGATCCGGTAAAATGATTGTAAAACTTTCGTAAACGAAAAAAAACGCCGGCACAAGCGACGTTTTTCGTTTTTTATATCAACTTTTACTTTGTATACAGAGCTGTTTTCTTATTATGATATACCGGCTGATAATTTCCGGAATGTTTACGGCGAACTATTTTCTCCGGTTAGGACGACGATTGTGTTTGCGCTTCTTTGGAGCCGATTTGACCTGTACGACGGTTTTGTCCGATTCCGAAACGGTAGCGTCAGACACATTCGGCGAAGTAGTTTCTTCGTCGTTTTCACAGGTCTCGTTTCCGACAGGACTTTGGTTTTCTTCGAGCAGGCATGACGGCGGCATAAAATCGCCCTCATATGCGCGATCATCGTCTTCGGACGTAATCACGTTAAGCGACGCGCCGACCTCGCGGATCGCCTGCTGTCGGGCATTGTAGGCGGTACGTTCTTCAATCAAACCTTCTTTCTCGTCCTTTATGATTAACCGTACCGACAAAAGTACGACGAGTCCCAGGAGCGAGAGTGCAACAGACGCTACGGCGGAGAGTATCGCGTTGGATTTTACCTTTGTAAAGATCGACAAATTCTCTATCTCAGGCGGAAACATGCCTCCGAAATGTGCGCACGCGACGAATGCAAGCGCAAGCAGTCCCACCGCAACGATCGCCCAACCGAACACGGAAGCAAGAATTCTTCCGACGCGTCTTTTTGCTTTTTTCGACTTATTTCTCATTACGCAAATACTAACATAATGCCGCCGAAAAGTCAATCGTTTTCCGGTTCGGCTCACAAAAATCGCTTTACAGATTAAGGTTTTACGTTTATCTCTCTGCGTGAATACGCCTCGATAAAAACGGCGAAACTAGTCTCATGTACTTTAATTATCATGCAAAAGTAAAACAGCTGATCGCGAACGGTAAACTGATTTCGTGGAAATTTTATGACGAGTGGAACGACGTTTCACCCGCGCTGGTTCTCTTTTTCAAGAACGAAAAACCTATGCCAATACGCGAATACCGGTGGAACGAGTACCTTATGTTAATAGACAAAAAACGCGGTTAATCGTGTGGTTTCGGTGCAAATGCAGGCGATTATGTCTGACATAGTACTTCGTAAATATAGCAATTTTTCGACAAATTCTATGAAAATGCATAATATTTATCTGCGATCACTCGCCGAAAACGACAAAAAACGCCGCGACGAAATTTTCGCGGCGATCGACATGTTATTGGGCAATTAAACAATTATTCGTAGGCCTATCCGGCTTACTTCTCTTTTATGTTTGCGATCATGAGTTTTAAGCGGTTTTCCTGGTTGACTGCCGTTGCGCCGGGATCATAGTCGATGGCGACGATATTGGCAAACGGGTATTCTTCTTTCACTCTTCTCGTCATTCCCTTTGCAACTATGTGATTGGGCAAACAACCGAACGGCTGCGTGCACACTATATTCTCCGTGCCGGTCTTTGCAAGACAGCCCATTTCGGCGGTAATAAGCCAACCTTCACCCATTTTGACGCCTTGATTTATGAGTTTGTCCGCTTCCTTTCGCAGTTCTTCAAAATCGTCCATCGCGCGGAATCCGCCATATTCGGCGATTACGGAATTAAGTTTTCTGCTCTCTTTCAAAAGTATTTTATAAAGCATTCCGGACAGTTGCGTCAGAGTATTTTTAAAGCCGTATATCCTGCCGTCATTGACGTTATTGACCGTACAATACAACACGAAATCCATAAGCCCGGGGACGACGGGTTCGCAGCCTTCGGAAATTAAAAACTCTTCGAGATGATTGTTTGCAAGCGGCGAATATTTGACGTAAATTTCGCCTACAATGCCGACTCGCGGTTTCTGCTCGCCCGTTCTCTCGATCTTCGAAAACGCGTCGATAATAATTTTATAGTTTCGTTTTCTTCTTCCGAACCCGCCGCTTTTAATCATCGCGGCAAGGAATTTTTCCATGGCTTCGAGCACTTCGTCGGTTTTGCCGGCAGTTTTTTCATAGGGCTTGCATTGATTGTAAAGCGACATAAGCAAATCGCCGTAAAGCACTGCGTTCAAAAGTTTCAGCAGAATCGGAAGAGTGATCCTGAAACCCGGGCTTTTCTCCATGCCGGAAAAATTCAACGATATAACCGGAATATCAGGATAGTCGGCGGCAAGAGCCTTGCGAAGCAAGTGAATATAGTTTGACGCGCGGCATCCTCCGCCCGTTTGCGAGATCATGAGAGCGACGCGTTCGGGATCGTATTTGCCCGATTTGAGCGCATCGATAAACTGACCGACAACCAGCAACGCGGGATAACACGTATCGTTATGGACGTTTTTCAATCCCTCGTCGATGACCGTGCGAGCCGAGTTTTGCAGTAAAACCATGTTGTAACCGTACTTTTTGAACACGGCTATTATCAGCCGGAAATGTATCGGCAACATGTCGGGAATCAATATCGTATGCGTTTTTCGCATCTCTTTCGTAAATGCTACGTGATGGTTTTCCAAAATTTTTTCTCCGTTGCGCATTTTTTGTTGCAAATTTTCCGTTTCGGGACGCTTTATTGTCATCGCCGCCAACGGATAAAACCGCAAAAATAACACTATCAGATTTTTTACTATTCCAAAGCGGCGAGTAACGATCTCAGTCGAATTTTGACCGCGCCGAGATTACTGATTTCGTCGATTTTGAGTTGCGTATAAATTTTACCGCGCGATTCGAGAATACGACGCACTTCGTCGGTCGTGATCGCGTCGATACCACAACCGAACGACACGAGTTGCACGAGATTCATGTCTTTTTGAGTCGCGACATAGGCTGCGGCGCGATACAAGCGCGAATGATACGTCCATTGATTGAGCACCTCGAGTTGCGGCGGTTTCATAAAGTCTGCCACCGCGTCCTCGGAAATCGAAACAACCCCCAGCGACGAGATCAGCTTTTGCACACCGTGGTTGATCTCGGGATCGATATGGTAAGGTCTGCCGGCAAGCACGACTATCGGTTTGCCGTTCGCCCGGGCATAATCGATAAGTTCGAGTCCGCGTTTAACGACCGCGTTGTGACATTCTTTCATCGCGGCATACCCTTTCTCCACCGCCGACGTCGCGGCTTTTTTGGTCACGCCGTACTTTTTCAGCGTTCTAACGAGCGCGTTGACGACGGTTTCAGGGCGGGACATATCAATATAAGGATAGATAAAATTATCGTTATTGAGTTCGGAAATGTTTGCGCGAAGAAGTTCCGGGTAATACGCCACGACCGGGCAATTATAGTGATTGTCGCTGTCGCCTTCGTCGGTATTGTAGCTTTCACACGGATAGAAAATGAAATCCACACCCTTTTTAAGAAGGTTAAGGATATGTCCGTGGACGAGTTTTGCCGGATAACATACTGTATCCGACGGGATCGTGTGCTGACCTTCGATAAAGGTTTTGCGCGAGGATTCGTCGGAAATCACGGTACGGAAACCGAGTTCGTCAAACGCCGCGTTAAAGAACGGTAGTTGCTCGTAAAAATTAAGACAAAGCGGAATCCCTACCGTGGCTTTCGGATTTTCGTTCGTGTTTGCCACGCTGCCGACCAGATTCTCGTACTTGTATGTGAATAAATCGGGCAGAATTTCACTGTCTTTCTTGCCCTGTCCGCGTTCGCAGCGGTTGCCGGAAATCAGTTTTCTGCCGTCGGAAAACGTGAGTACGTTGAGCCGGCAATGCGCCGTACACCTGCCGCAAACCGCCACAGCGGACTTATACGAGAAGTTTTCGAGTTCTTCCGGGGTGATTATACCGGAACGATCGCCGCCTTTTTTCATTGCGTAAAGCGCGGCACCGTAGGCTCCCATAAGACCGGAAATCGACGGGCGCGTCACGTTGACGCCGAGTTCCTTTTCAAACGCGCGAAGTACAGCGTCGTTAAGGAACGTGCCGCCCTGTACGACCACGTTTTTGCCGAGTTCCCCGGGACTTTTGGCGCGGATAACCTTGTAAATAGCGTTCTTGACGACAGACGAAGAAATCCCCGCGGAAATATCCTCAACGCTCGCTCCGTCCTTTTGCGCCTGTTTGACCGCGCTGTTCATAAACACGGTACAACGCGAACCGAGTTCGACGGGATGCTTGGCATAAAGCCCGAGCCGAGAAAAGTCGGCAACCGAGTACCCGAGCGCGTTGGCGAAAGTCTGTATAAACGAGCCGCAACCCGACGAGCAAGCCTCGTTAAGCATAATGTTATCGATTGCTTTGTTTTTGATCCTGAAGCACTTTATGTCCTGCCCGCCGATGTCGATAATGAAGTCGACGTCGGGACGGAATTCGAGCGCAGCGGTAAAGTGCGCCACCGTTTCTACCACTCCGTAATCGAGTTTAAGACCGGACTTTATAAGTTCCTCGCCGTAGCCGGTGACCGCAGACGAAACAATTTCTATTCTGTCCGCGATAATCCTGTAAAGTTCTTTCAGTTTTTCCGCAACGACATCGAGCGGTCTGCCGCTGTTTTCAACATAGTGACTGAAAAGCAGTTCTTTGTTTTCGGACAAAAGCACGATTTTCGTCGTGGTAGATCCTGCGTCCACGCCGAGATACGCTTTCCCCCGATAAGTATTTATATCGGCATGTTTTACATCGGCGTCGCCATGGCGGCGAACGAACTCGTCGTATTCTTCGACCGAATCAAACAGCGGATCGGAAGAGAAAACGCTTCCCGCGGGTTTTGCGTTATATACCGCATCGATAATGTTTTTAGGATCTTCCCACGACGAGTTTTTGGCGGCGTAAAGCGCGGCTCCGTAAGCCATGAAACACGGCGCGAGTTCGGGGAAAACGGCGTTTTCCGGCGATAATTTAAGCGTTTCGGTGAACGCTTTTCCGAGCGCTTTATAAAAATGCAACGGGCCGCCAAGGAACAGCACTTTGCCCTCTATTTTCCTGCCCTGCGCAAGCCCCGCCACAGTCTGATCCACCACCGCCTGAAAAATACTGGCGGCAACGTCCTCTTTCGACGCGCCCTGATTAAGCAGAGGCTGAATATCGCTCTTTGCGAACACGCCGCATCGCGACGCGATCGGATATTTCTTTTCGGCTTTCAGCGCAAGCGCGTCGAGTTCGTCGCCGCCGACTTTAAGCAGCGTTGACATCTGGTCGATAAATGCGCCGGTACCGCCCGCGCACGATCCGTTCATTCGCTGTTCGACGCCATGCGTGAGAAACAGTATCTTCGCGTCTTCGCCGCCGAGTTCCACCGCACAGTCTGCGTCGGGATAAGTCATTTTTATGGCAAGCGAAGCCGAATATACTTCCTGAACGAACGCTATACCTGCGGCTTCGGACAATCCCAAGCCTGCAGAACCGGTCATCGCGACCTTGAAGTTACCGTCGAAAAACGAAAAAATCTTTTTCAGTTGCTCGAAAACGGTTTCTTTTACTTTTGAATAATGTCTGTCATAGACGGAATGGACGATTTCGCCGTTTTCGTCAAGTACAACGCACTTGACGGTGGTCGAACCTACGTCCACGCCCACAGAATATTTCGGTTTCAACATCAATACCTCGTTGCGGAGAAATCGCCGCGTCACAGAACGTCAAATCGCGTTTAATCTTTGTTATCGTCGGGTTTATCGTTTTTTTCGGGTTCTTCTTGTGTATGGTCACCGGTCGAAACCGCGGAATCTGCCGGAACTAAGGAATCCTGCGGAAGTTCGGGAACAGGTACTCTTTTAAGTTTACCGAGCAACATGTCCTTGACGTATTCGGTCACCGGTTTGTCGCCTCGGAACGCGAACAGAAACGAAACTCGTTTTTTACGATTCTTCTGATCTGCCTTGATCTTTGCTTTAATGTCATCATAGCGGATTGCTTCCCTGACGCCTTTAAGCGCGGTTTTAATCTTGACTGCGAGATTAAAGCTGATGATCACGTCGACAAGCACCACTCCGTAGAACATGCCGAGCACAAAAAGGAACGCGGGGTGAAGCCCCATCCATTCGAGCGCACGCGTAAGCGCCGGATACACGACAAACAAAAAGAATACACCGATCGCGCCCCATATAATAGAGAATGCTGGGCAAATGATCCCTTGAATATTGCCGAAGCGATTCGAATAGTCCCAAAGTTTGATCTTCATTCCCTTAATGAAAATCAGACCGGTAATATACTCGATGAGCGTCATCATGACGAAAATCATCAGAATTTTTGCCCAGATCTGTTCGATGGGAATCGAGCAAATAAGATACATTACGATTACGCCGAAGCCATACAACGGAAGATACGGTCCGTTAAGAAAACCGGGGTTTATCCAACGCTTTGACGACACAAAACGCCTGAACAACAGTTCAACGCACCAGCCGAGTACCGAACCTATTAAAAATAATAACGCAAGATCGAAAAAGTATTTCATTTTCTTTGCTCCGTATTCGTTTTCGCAATAGGCGTACTACGCGCCCTGCTGATAGTATAGCATTTTTCGGCGGCGCGGTCAACTCTATCACGCAGATAAAGTCAACCGTCCGACGTGCGGCGTAATAATATTGCGGGTTTTGCAAACGAAACGCGAAATATTTGCTATTGACAATGCCGGCATCTTATTGTATAATGAATATATAAAATACATACTTGCTTTTACAGGAGGAGAAATGAAGAAAAAACTCACGGTAATTTTGTCCGCTATGCTCGCGGTTTCGCTGTGCTTTGCGATATTTGTCGGATGCGGCGAAACGCCCGCAAAAGACGAAACCGAAAACTACCCTGCGCTGATTTTCGTGCCGGCAAATAACGACACGACCTATACCGTCAAAGCCGCTTCTAAAAACGCCGCAACCGGCGAATTGGTAATACCCGAAACCGTGAACGGCAAACCGGTAACGGCGATCGTTTCCAAAGGTTTTGCAGGCTGCCCGATCACGAAGATTACACTGCCGGCCTCGATCGAAAAAATCAATCCCGGTGCTTTTTCAGGGTGTACGTCGCTGATCGAAGTCGCGCTGCCGGAAAGGCTCGCTTCCATAGCAAAAAACGCGTTCAACGGTTGCACCGCTCTCAAACGCGTAATCATGGGCAATAACGTCGACACGATCGGCGACAGCGCGTTTGCCGATTGCGCGAATCTCGAATCGGTAAAATTCAGCGACACGTTGACTTTTATCGACGATTACGCGTTCAAAAATTGCAGTTCGCTGACCGAAGTCAGGTTCCCCGAAACGCTGACTTCCATAGGCGCGGAAGCGTTTTCACACTGTTCTGCCCTCACGGTCGTCAAACTCCCCGCATCCGTCAGGACGATAGGTAATTTTTGTTTCGGCTATAACAACGGCAATGTTTACACGGGAAATCTGATCGAAGCATATTTTTACGGCAATGTGCCGGATGGCGTAAATCAGTCGTTCGGCTATACCTGGGACGCCGCCGATTTCAAAGTTTACGTTCCCGCCGAGTATTTTAGCGCGTATGAAAACGCAGACGCCTCGGACTGGAAACGTTGCGTAGTGTCCGACAAAAAACTCAAATCGTTCGATCCAGCGGAAAAACCGTACAACGCAAACTGATAAATTATCGACATATAAAAATGCTTCCGTAAGTATTGCCACGGAAGCATTTTTTGATTTAATCTATTACTTAATGAACGCGGAGAACGCAAGGTAGGTCGAATACACATCGGCTTTGGAAACGAGTTCGTACGGCGCGTGCATGGAAATGACCGGGACTCCCATGTCGACGGTATCGATATTGAGTTTCGCAACGTATTTCGCGATCGTTCCGCCGCCGCCGATATCGACCTTGCCGAGTTCGGAAGTCTGCCAGCAAATATCGTTTTCGGCAAAGATCTTTCTCACTTCACCCACAAATTCGGCGGAAGCGTCGTTCGAGCCGCTCTTGCCGCCCGCTCCCGTGAACTTATTCATAGCCGCGCCGCAAGACACGATTGCGGCGTTCTTTTTCTCGAATACGGATGCAAAATTCGGATCGTAGCCCGCGGTTACGTCGGTGGACAGGCATTTTGACGCCGCACGGACTTTTGCCGCGCTGACACCGAATTCATTGGCGATAGCGTCGATAATGTCATTGAACACACAGCACTGCATACCGGTATTCCCCTCGCTGCCGATTTCCTCTTTGTCGACGAGGATTGCCAGCACGGTACGGTCGTCGTCCTTGCCGTCAAGGATTGCGGTGAGCGTGGGATAAGCGCACACGCGGTCGTCGTGACCGTAGGCACCGATAAACGCACGATCGAAACCGACGTCGCGGGCACCATACGCCGGTACGGCTGCGATTTCGGCGCTTAAAAAGTCCTCTTCGGTCATGCCGTATCTTTCATTGAGTTCGCTGAGGACGTTAAGTTTGATCTTCTCTTTGACGTCCTCGTCCGGATACGGAAGCCCGCCGACGACGATGTTGAGATCCTCGCCCGCAATCGCTTTGCCCAGCGTCTGCTGCGCTTGCTCTTTCGCAAGGTGCGGAAGAAGGTCGTTTATGTAGAACACCGGATCATCGGGTTTTTCGCCGATTTCTACGGTGACTTTGCTGCCGTCTTTCAGCACCACAACGCCGTGAAGCGCGAGCGGAATAGTCGTCCACTGATACTTCTTGATGCCGCCGTAATAGTGCGTTTTAAGCATACAAAAACCGCTGTCCTCGTACATGGGGTTCTGTTTAAGGTCGATTCTCGGCGAGTCGATGTGCGCCGCGATGATGCGAACGCCGTCGGTATCGAGCGCGTTCTTTCCGATCCTGAACACGGCAATGCTCTTGTCGTGATTGTTGTAGTAGTACTTGCCGCCGACTTCGAGTTTATCGCCGAAGTTGTACGCCTTGTAGCCTTTCTTCTCTGCCGCGGCGATAGCGTAGGCGGTCGCTTCTCTTTCGGTCTTTGCCTTGTCGAGGAAGTCC
>CAKQVV010000025.1 GCA_934277845.1 uncultured Clostridia bacterium | reverse complement strand
AACCGGCACAGTCCGATTTTACATAAATCCGATTATAAAAGCGTTCCCGTCGGCGCAATGTTTGGCGGGAGCGTTTTTCGTCAATATTAAATATGGCTGTGTCCGGCACCGGACGCGGTTGCAAGAGAAAAATTGCCGCGGAAACGGCGGTAAATTTCCGTTTTGGCGATTAAACGGTTGACTTAAATTGCGATTTATCCTATAATGTATCGTAACTGATAAATTTTAACGTATCGTAACCGGTAAAATGGAGTTATGTAAATGACGAAAAAAGTTTTTGCAATTATAGCGACGCTTGCCATCAGCGTTATAGCGTTATTTGGCTGCTCTGGCGACAACTATAAGAAAGTAGAGATAGACGGCGTTCAGGACACGAGTTACACCGTGGAAGGCAACGGCGGCAGTGCCGTTCAGTACGGCAACTACGTGTACTTTCTCAACGGTACCCGCGGCTATGAAGATTCCGACGGCACTGCCAACGTGTTCGGCAGCGTAATCAAAGGCGCGGTCTATCGTGCCGAACTTCTCGGCGAGAAACAGGACGGCTCGTTCGTGGTAAAACGCGACACCGTGACCGAACTCGGCGTGAAATCACATAAAGACACCGACTACAAGCGCGACGAAGTGAACGTTATCGACGTCGAGAGTATCGCTCCCAAAACCGTCGGCACCGCAAGTTACAAAGAGGGCGGCATCTTCATCTATGACGACTGCATCTATTACGCTTCGCCCAACAACCTCAAGAGCAAGACCGGCGACGTCCAGTACAAAAAGACCGACTTCTTCCGCATGACGCTCGACGGAAAGAGTACCAGGAAGATCTATACCACGACTTCGGACAGCGATTCTTCTCCCTATGCGTTCTATTCGGTGGGCGATAACGTTTACCTCACCGTGCTCGACGGCAGCGACCTTATCACCGTCAAAGTAGCAAAGAAGAACGGCAAGGTAGAGGACACCGTGAAACTTGCGGAAAACGTAACCGCCGCGGTTATGCCCGTCAAGCCCGTTTACTACAAGGGTATCGGCGAGAATACGATCTACGACTTTGTGTACTACAAGCGTTCGGCAACCGACGACGACACTCTCCCCAACGGCGAAGTACTCGAATACGTCCGTCCCGACGGCGCAACCGAATCCTACGTCTTTGAAGCGGACGGATACAGTTCCTACACGCTCGAAACCGTGCGCGACGGCTACCTGTTCTACCGCAAACCCGACAACTTCACCAACAAACTTTTCGCGACCAACCTTCACAACGCCCTGAAAAAGAACGACGAGAAATACGCCGCCGACAAAAAGAATGCGGACAAGCAGAACGTCGAAAAAGCCGTACTCGTCACTTCCGATCTCGATAAACTCGACGTTTATCCGTTCGTTCAGAACTACGGCTTCGACAAAGCAAACGTGACCAACGTGGTCAGCGTGCTTGCTACCACCAAAGCGTCTACGAGTTCGTCCTCTTCGAGTTCGTCCTCTTCGACTTCGACCGTGACCGCAACGCTTTACGTTGACGGAGTGAAGAAAGGAGAAGTCGCTACCGGCACCGCGATTACCGTGGACACCGTTTACGAAAATTACCTGTTTTTCACCGTGGATTCGACTTTGAAACGACTCGACCTCAGCGCAGGCGCGGACACCGCCGCAACTACTGTTGCCGAGAACGTCAGCACCGGCACTTACGGCGCAAGCGTCGCGGGCGGCTACCTTATCTACTTCGGCAAGGTTTCCGACACCGCTGCCGGATATGCGTTCTTCAAGGAAATCGACGGTCCCGAGGGCAACAACGAAGCGTTCTTCGTCGGTAAACTAACCGAGGACGAAGATTTCAGCGAAGTCGAATCGCTCACCGTCGTCGAACAGCCCGACAAGACTTCTTATAAAGTCGGCGAAAAACTCAACCTCAAAGGACTCGTCGTAGAGGCTAATTTCTATGCCAACAGCGAAGGCAACAAGCCCGAATCCGAAGTCATCGAAGTCACCGACAAGATGGTCAAAGGTTTTGACAGTTCCGCGGCAGGCTCGGTCACCGTTACCGTCACATACAAGAAACGCACCGTTGACTTCACCGTTACCGTCGTTGCGGACGAAAAATCTTCGACCGACGACAAAGCGGACGGCAATTCGTCCTGCTCGACGATTGCCCCGATCAACCCGTGGTTCTTCATCGGAGGCGGCGGAGCGCTCGTTCTCGCAGCCGGCGCGCTTTTCCTCGGAAAACGCAAAGCGGCTGTCAACGCTTGACTAATTGAAAACCCGATAAACGAAACGCGCTTACAGGTATTCCGCCGGCGCGTTTTCTTTTGCGCGGCGCGGCGTTTGCGTGTCCTTTTGTGCAAATAAGCCGGCTTATTTTTCTTGCCTTGCACGCCGGCAAACGGCTATAATTATATTTGAAACTATCACTTATTTACGGGAGAAGAGTATGTATAAACTTACGACTGTTTCATCGCTGGACAAAGTGTTCGCAACCGGTGCTCCGAAAATCGTCGAACACGGCGGCACGATGCTGAAAAACGAACGCTATAATTTTCAGGTGGCGATTTACAGCGATTACGAAAGAACTTCGCCGAGAAATACCGTGACGGTCGAGGGTATCGACGCGTCGGCGGTTACGGTGCGCGAAGTCGTCGAAATTCCGGCGGGACTTGCGTCCTATCCCGACTCCGACGATTACGTCATTAAACCCGGCATAGGCACGGGACTTTATCCCGATCTTCTTCGCCCGATAGAAAACGGCAACGTTATGATTCGTCCGGAATCGTACACCACGCTGTGGATCACGATTCACTCGCCCGAGGGCTTGACGCCCGGCAATTACGACGTGAAAGTCACCGTTAAAAACGAGTGGGAAAACAAGGAGTTTTCAGCCGATTATGCATTGGAAGTTTTGCCTGCCGAACTTCCCGAAAACGATCTCATTTACACCAACTGGTTCCATTACGACTCGATAGTCGACTATTACCGCGTCGAACCGTTCGGCGACGAGTTCTACAAAATTTTCGGTTCGTTCCTCGATTCCGCGGTCACGCACGGCATGAACATGCTGTACGTTCCGTTGTTCACGCCGCCGCTCGATACCGAAGTCGGCGGAGAACGCACTACCGTTCAGCTCGTGGACATAGCGAGAAAAGGCGACAAGTATTCGTTCGGCTTCGATAAACTCGGGAAGTTCGTCCGTTTTGCGGCAAAGCATAATGTAAAATACTACGAAATGTCCCATCTTACCACGCAGTGGGGCGCAAAGGTTTGCCCGAAAATCATGGCGACCACCGAGAACGGTTACGAGCGCATTTTCGGCTGGGACGTGCCGTCGCTGAGCGACGAGTACAAGTCGTTCCTGACGCAGTTTTTACCCGCGCTCGACGTTTTTCTGAAAAAAGAGGGCATAGCGGAAAGAACGTATTTTCATATTTCCGACGAACCGAACGCAGAGCAACGCCCGTACTACAACGAGATTTACGATTTCGTCCGCTCGCTGATCGAAGGTTACAAGGTCATGGACGCTTCCAGCGATCTCGAAAGCAAAGTCGATTGTCCCGTGATTTCCACCACGCACGCCACGTCCGATATGCCCGAAAAGAACTGGGCGTACTATTGCTGCTCCTCGTACAATAACTATTTATCGAACCGCTTTTTCAATATGCCGGGCGAGAGAAACCGCGTGCTCGGACTTCAACTGTATATCAGCGGCGTAAAAGGCTTTTTGCAATGGGGATTCAACTTTTACCTGTCGCAGTACTCGATAAGAAAAATCAACCCGTTCGTCGACACCGACGCGGGCGGAGCGTTCCCGTCGGGCGACGCGTTCGTGGTCTATCCCGGCGACGACGGAACCGCGTGGGATTCGCTTCGTCTGGAGGTTTTCTGCGAGGCGCTCGAAGATCTCGCCGCGCTTAAATCGCTGGAAAAGAAAATCGGCAGGGAAGCGGCAGTCGCGCTGGTAAAAGGCGAAGGCGTAGACGGCTGGACGGAGTATCCGCACGATCCCGTATGGCTCAAATCGTTCCGCGAAAAAATCAACCGCATGCTCACGGATTGAAAACCGGGAGTTTTACCCGAAAAAACCGTTGAAAACGCAAAAAAATCGCATAAAACCCGCGATTAACGCTTGACATAACCCGTAGTTTATAGTAAAATGATCTAGCGTCCCGAAAAGGATGTCATTTGTTTTGCGCCGGGATTAGCCCCCTGACGCTGAACGAGGACGATTTTCGGATGCAGCCGTTGCTTTTTGTCGGCGTGAAACGACAATCTGCCGCGCGTAATTCAAGATAAATCAAAGAGGTATTACCGTGAAAACTTTTATGGCAAATGAGCAGAATATCTCCAGAAAGTGGTACGTTGTGGATGCAACCGATATGCCTATGGGCAGACTTGCAAGTCAGGTTGCCGCAGTGCTGCGCGGCAAGAACAAGCCGTCCTTCACCCCCAACGTCGACTGCGGAGATTTCGTTATCGTTATCAATACGGACAAAATCGTCGTTACCGGCAAAAAACTCGAGAAGAAGTACAAATCTCATCACACGCTTTACATGGGCGGCTTGAAACAGGTTCAGTACAAGAAACTCATGGAAGAGAAGAGCGACGAAGCGCTTTACCTTGCTATCAAGGGCATGCTCCCCAAGAACAGCCTTGGCAGAAAGATGCTTAAAAAAGTCCGCATCTACAAGGGCGCGGAACACAACCACGAGGCACAGCAGCCCGAAGTCCTTAATCTTGTTAAGAGGTATAACTAATTATGGCAACGAAAACCACCGCAAAGAAGAAATTGCAGTACTGGGGCACCGGCCGTCGTAAAAAGGCAATCGCTCGCGTTCGCCTCGTTCCCGGCACCGGCTCCGTCAACGTAAATAAACGCAGTCTTGACGATTACTTCGGGCTCGACACCCTTAAACTTATCGTAAATCAGCCTCTCGTGCTTACGAATACCGCCGACAAGTTCGACGTGTTCGTCAACGTAAAGGGCGGCGGACTTTCCGGTCAGGCGGGTGCTATCCGTCACGGCATCGCCCGTGCGCTCGTGATCGCCGACGCTAATCTCAAAACCGAACTCAAGAAAGCGGGCTTCCTTACCCGCGATCCGAGAATGAAGGAGAGAAAGAAATACGGTCTCAAAAAGGCTCGTCGCGCTCCTCAGTTCTCCAAGAGATAATCGGTGCACGCAAATCGAAATTTTGTTTCACAACCAAGTTACGGTTCGGTTCATCCGAGCCGTTTTTTGGTAGTCGAACGGCAGCAGGAGTGACAATGGACGTCCTTAAAACTCTCAAAAAAGAAGGTTTCGTATTTTCCAAGAAGTACGGGCAAAACTTCATAACCGACGAAACGCTTTTGCAAGGCATCGTCGACGATGCCGGCGTGACGAAATCCGATGTCGTTGTCGAGATAGGCGCGGGAGCGGGCACGCTTACCCGTGCGATCGCCGAAAAAGCGGGACGGGTTATCGCGTTCGAGATCGACCGTTCGCTCGAACCGGTGCTGAGTTCCACGCTCGGCGGCTGTGACAACGTCGAAGTAATCTACGACGACGTGACCAAATGGACTGAAGCGGAGTTCGACGCGCTGACGAACGGCGAGTACAAAGTAGTTGCAAACCTGCCGTATTACATCACTACGCCGCTGCTTTTCATGCTTCTCGACCGCAAAAAGCCGCCGGTTTCGCTCACCGTAATGGTGCAAAAGGAAGTTGCCGAACGCATTTGCGCGACCGAAAAGAAAGGCGATTACGGCGCGTTGTCGGTGTCGGTAGGCGTGCGTGCCGACGCGGTGATTACACGCATCGTCGGCAGAGAAAAATTCACTCCGCCGCCCAACGTGGACAGCGCGGTGGTGCGCATCGACGTGCGCGGCGAAACCGGTGCCGAGGACGACAAGACGCTTTTCTCGCTTATTCGCGTCGCGTTCGTGATGAAACGCAAAACTCTCGTCAACAATCTGTCGGCAGGCTATGGCATGAGCAAGGAAGCCGCGGCTGAACTTCTCGAAAGCATAGGACTGGATCCCAGAGCGCGTGCCGAAGAACTTTCCGTCGCGAAGTTTATTGAACTTGCGGACGCGATCCACCGCACCCGCATCGTAAAATAGTATTATAGAACGAACGCATTGAATTACGAAGAATTGAAAATCATACCGCAATTCGCGAAAAGCACGGTGTGTTGCTTTACAGGCAACCGCCCGTACAAACTGCCTTGGATCAACGCCGAAACCGATCCGAGGTTTTCGGTCATGAAACAAAACCTCGCCGGAACGATAGAAAAACTGATTGCGCGCGGCTATTCGTTGTTTATAAGCGGTATGGCGCAGGGCGGCGACACTTATTTTGCCGAGGCGGTGCTTGACGCGAAAAAGCGTCACGACGGTATTTTTCTCGAGTGTGCGGTGCCTTGTCCCGAGCAACCCCGCGCATGGGACGGCGCGGCGCAGAGACGTTACAAAAAGATTCTCGACGCGGCGGACTTCGTGACGATCGTCCAGCCGGCGTACACCCGCACGTGCATGCTGAAACGCAATCGGTACATGGTCGACAAGTCGTCGGCGATAATCACGCTCGATTATTCGGGCGACGGCGGCACGAAGTATACCGTGGATTACGCTCGCAAATCGGGACTGGAAGTCATTCCGCTTGCGATTGATCGGCGGGACTGCGGCTGTCTTTAAAAACCCGATAAAAAAAGTTTAAAACGCGCGTCAAAACAGTTTACAAAACCGACGGTATTGCATATAATATTGCAGTAATAAAACGACCGCCCGACAATAACGGCGGAACATAGGAAATACGGAGAACGATTATGAGCGAAGTAAAACATAAATATATTCTTTGCCCCAGATGCGAACTTAACTATATCGAAGAACACGAAGGTTATTGCAAGGTTTGCAAAGCCGAAATGGGACTTATCGATTCCGGGATTCTGATTCCCGACGAGGAAGAAGTCGGCGGAGAAAAACTTTGCCCGATCTGCAAGGTGAATTATATCGGCGAGGACGAGGATATTTGTTTCCTTTGCAAGCGAGAGAAAGAAGCCAAGGAAGCCGCCGAAAAGAGCGAAGAAGACTGGAATGATTACGAGGACGACGAAGTACCCGCCGACGACGAGGACGACACCATTTCGCTCGACGAGTTTGCCGCCGAAGAAGAGGAAAACGAAGAAGACGAAGAGGACGAAGAAACCGATTCGCACAGTCCCGACGACTTCGACATCGCGCCGGTGGATCCCGCGGACTTCGAAGACGACGATGACGAAGAGGACGACGAAGACGACGAAGACGACGATCTTTAAAACTCTGTCCGTGCCGCGCGCCTTTTGATTGCCGTAAAAAACCGATAAAGAATTAAGACCGTGCAAAGATTGCGCGGTTTTTATTTTACGGAGGTTATGCTTTGAATGTAAAGATTGCGAACTTTTTACAAAAAAAACCGAAATACCGCCTCAAAACGCTTTACTACTTTAATGCAATAAAGTATAATATACTCACGGACAATCCGTCATCAAGATAAAAAAATACAATCAGGAAAAAGAGAAACACGCATTGAGGGTTCATACCGCCATAAGCGAGCAGTATGACGTATGCGCGTTAAAAAGGGGACAACATGAACAACAAGCACAAAACTAAAGACGACGATCTTTTCGAAGTTATTGCCGGGCTTTCCACCAAGGAAGAAGCGCGCAAATTTTTTGCCGATCTTTGCACGGCAGGCGAAATTACCGCAATGTCGCAGCGGTTGCTGGCGGCGCGCCTGCTGATCGGCGGTTGCACCTACGAGCAGGTTATTTCCGCCACCGACATTTCTTCGGCGACGCTTTCCCGCGTATCAAAATGCGTCAAACACGGCGAAGGATACAGCAAAGTTCTCGTAAAAGACGAAAAAAAGGGTAAGTAAAATCCGGTACGTTTTCGCCGTCGTTTCCTTATATAAGGAATAGAAAAGCCGCAAACGGGCAATAATTGCCGTATGAGAAAATGTACGGCAGGCATCGGGCAAGTCAGGAGCGGAGTTGCCGCGCTCGTGGGGCAACGGCTGAAAGTCAGCGTGAACAAGGGCAGAAAGCGCGTGATCCGCTATGACGGCGAAATCGCGGGCGTGTATCCCGGAGTATTCGTTCTTAACGTTACGCCGGTAAAGGGCGTGAGTCGCCTGTCGTTTTCCTACGGCGACGTGATTTGCGGCGACGTGAAACTGAAACCCGCAGTTACGAAACAGGACTAATATAACAGTATAAAAGAAAAAACGAAACCTTTTCGCGTTGTTGCGGAGAGGTTTTTGATTTTACGTAAAAATTTTAATATCGCAGTCATAAACGGACGAGTATGCTTATAAAATATAGTGTTACTTCGGACAAATATTTCCTCAGGAGGTCGCCAAATGGCATTTGAACCCGTTTATGATGTAGTAAGATTAAGTTCCCGCAAAAAGATTGCGTCCGCGCAGGCGGTTGCGGAAGCGCGCCTTTTGCCCGCGCCCGGTACGGTCATTGCCCGGGTGCTGTCGATTACCGCCGCGTCACGAGTCGGCGCATCGGAAGTCTTTGCGGGTGAAGCGCGTTACGGCGGCAGAGCGGACTTTACGGTGCTGTTCGTGGACGTCGACGGCAAGAATCACTCGATCACGCACAGCACGGACTTTTCCGACAAGATCGAATCGCCGCTTGTCACCGCCGACATGAAAGCGGACTTTTCGTGCGAAGTACTCGACACCGACGTAGTGAACGTTTCCAGCGGTGAAATCAAACTCGCCGCGGTCGTGGAAATCCGACTCGACGCGGACACGAGCGAAGAAATCAGGTATCTCGCCGGCGGCGGTACGGGAGTGTACAGCGACGGCGAAGAGATGGAGTATTGCGTGTTCAAGACGGGCGGTACGGGCAACGCCAGCCTTTCGTCCACGATTCCCGTCGTCAAAATCACGGATATTCTTGCGTCCGAATACCGCGCGGTAGTGACTACGCGCACCGCCGGCACCGATTCTATAACCGTCAACGGACTGATTATCGGCGATATCTTAGGCGAAACCGAGGACGGACTTGCCGCGTCTTACCGCACCGAAATCCCGTTTTCCGAGGAGTTTGCCGCCGACGGCGCGAGAGCGGGTGATATAGTACTGGCTCGTGCCTGCGTGTGCGGAACGCCGCGTATCGAATCGGACGAGGACGGATCGGCGATAATTTCCGAATTCGACCTCACCGTGACTTATGCTGTTTACGGCGAGGAAAAAACCGAGATCGTGTCAGATGTTTTCAGCGCGACCAACGAACTGATGGTGACCAGCGAAAGCGCGACGGTTTGCCGCCCGAGGCTGAACACAACGGTCACCGACAGAGTGGAAGGCAGCGTGACGCTGGAAGTCAATATGCCGATTGCCGACAATATTCTCGGCATGACCGCACAGCGCGTGACGGTGAGCAACGCGGTTGCTTCCGCCTTCGACGAAATGATCGTCGAAGGCGTCGTGAGCGGCAACGTGATCTACTATTGCGCCGAAGCGAATTCCGAAAACTCGGTCGCGGTGGAACTTCCGTTCTCGCTCAAAATCGCAGTGCCGGGGCTGAAAGAGGACGACGAGGTTTACGCACGCGGTACCGTAATTTCGACTACGCTCAAAATCCGCAGAGGCAACGAGATCGACGTACGCGCCGAAGTCGCGTTCGAGATTTGCGCGGCGGGCAGCATGACCAAATGCGTGATAACCGACATTACCGAAGGCGAAGCGCGCATAATTCCTTCGTCGGCAATATCCGTACATGTTGCGGCAAAGGGCGAAACGCTGTGGGACGTTGCGAAAGCGACGGGATCGACTCCCGAACTCGTAATGCTGCAAAACCCAGATCTCGAACTCCCGCTCAAAGGCGGCGAGCGCGTGATCGTGTATCGGTACCTTACGAAATGAACTATCGATTGACATAACCGCGATTGTGTGTTACAATCGGATTATGGATGAAGTTTCGGTCAGAATTTACGGCAAAATCAACCTGTCGCTGAAAGCAGGCGGCACGGTAAACGGGTATCATATACTCGATACGGTCATGGCGTCGATCAGCGTTTTCGACGTCGTTTCCGTTTGCCCCGGAAAAGACAACGAGTTTACCGTGACTTTTGGCGAAACCGTCGACGGCGCGAACTCAAACGCGATGAAAGCGGCGGTGCTTATGAGCGAAACGTTCGGTATCGGCGGCGCGGACATAAAGATAACTACCGGTATCCCGTCTGGCGCGGGACTGGGCGGATCGAGCGCGGACGCCGCGGGCGTAATTCTCGCGCTTGCCCGGCTTAACGGTATCAATGAAACCGACGAAAGACTTGCGCGGATCGCGGCGAAAGTGGGCAGCGACGTGCCGTATATGCTTTCCGGCGGCTTTGCGCGGCTCGTAGGCACAGGTATGGGCGTAAATCGTTTTGCCGCACCTGCCGGGCAAAAAGTCCTGCTTGCCGGCAAAGGAACGGTGAACACGGGAGAATGTTTCCGCGCGTTCGACGAAATGAAATTTACAGGCGACGCGCCGGATAACGACAAACTGATCGCGGCACTGAAAAACGGCGACTTCAACCGCGCCTCGCTGAACTTTATAAACCAACTTCAACCATATGCGAGCGTACTGAACCCGGGAATATCGGACGCGATAACCGTGATGAAAGACTGCGGGCTTTGCGCGTGCATGACGGGCAGCGGCTCGTATTCGTTCGGCATCGGCGGCGATCGGGCGATGCGGAACGCCGGAAAGGAACTGAAAAATCGCGGTTTCGACGTGCTTTTCGCCGGAATCGTCCCGTCCGGCATCGAATTTATATAATAGATCCGAACTTAAACTTATCGTTCGTCGGCGTTTTTATCGTTATCCTGATGGATTGCCGTTACACGACCGTGAGGATCACCGGCTGAAAGACTATTTTATTTAATTTCGTATAAATACCGTCAAACGGTACATAATTCTCCTTGTCACCGACGCAAGGAGAATTTTTATATGCAAAGAACTTATAAAAGAATTATCGCGATTTTTTTGATTTGCACCTGTGTTTTTATGATATTTTGCGGTTGCGACGCGCATAATAACCAAGACGCGGAGTATCGGCTCATCCGGATACATATCCGTGCGAACAGCAACGACGAAACCGACCAGAGCGTAAAAATGCGAGTGAAAGAAGCTGTCACGGAATATCTTAACCGCGAACTCGGCGGAGCAGAGTCCTTCGAGGAAGCATACGCGGGATTGAAAAGTCGGCTCGACGAAATCGTGACGATCGCGGACGCCGCGCTGAAAACGAACGGCTTCGACTACGGCGCGCGGGCAAGGCTTAGCAACGAGTATTTCCCGGCAAGGAGTTATGAGGACGTAGTGGTGGAAAGCGGTTATTACGACGCGCTGATCATCGAACTGGGGAGCGGCACGGGCGACAACTGGTGGTGCGTGATCTATCCGCCGCTGTGTTACGTCAAGGCGACTCCGGGCGGGAGAATCCGCTACAAGAGCAAGATCCGCGAATTGTGGGAGCGTTTCGTGAAAAAGAACGAGCGGGGTTAATATGAAGTACCCGCGCTTAAAGGAGAAGAAAATGACGGAAAACGTAAAAACAAAACTCATCGTGAAGATCATCGCGGCGATAGTCGGACTCGTCGCGCTTGTCGGTTCGGTATGTTTTATCGGCGGCAACGCGGAGGCGAAGAACATCGTCAAGGGCGACACGACGGCAAACGTCCGCATCGTTCAGCAGCGGCTGTACAATCTCGGCTATTATACCTATAAAGTGGACGGTATCTGGGGTACGCGCACAAAAACGGCGGTCAGGAAGTTTCAGAAAGCCAAGGGACTCGTAGCCGACGGTATCGTGGGCGCGAAAACCGAAAAAGCCCTCGGCGTAACGCTGTCGGGCAGCAGTTCCTCGACGGGGACGAACAGCAGCGAACTTAACCTTTTGGCGAGGTGCGTGTACTCTGAGTCGCGCGGCGAGCCGTACACGGGACAGGTGGCGGTTGCGGCGGTGGTACTGAACCGTGTGCGTTCGTCCAAGTTTCCCAACACCATTGCGGGCGTAATCTACCAGAAGGGCGCGTTCACGGCGGTCAGCGACGGTCAGATCAATCTCACACCCAACGAAACCGCGTACAAAGCGGCTCGCGACGCGCTCAACGGCTGGGATCCGACCAACGGCTGTCTTTATTACTACAATCCGGCGACCGCGACGAGTAAATGGATCTGGTCGCTCAAAGTCGAAATCACGATCGGCAGACATTCGTTTGCACGCGGATAAAATGAATTAACAGGAGAAAACGATGAAAAGTACGGTAAGAAAAAACAATTCGGTTTATATTCTGACAGCGACGGTCGCGGCGCTGGCGGTGCTGGCGGCGGTGCTTGTCGCCGGTACGGTGATTATAAATTCCGAGAGCGCGAACAGAAAAAACGGACTGGACAATATGTATTCGGCGGCGTTTTACGACCTTGTCGACAGCGCGAACAATATCGAAGTCAATCTCTCGAAACTCATGATCGCAAACGGCAAAAAGGAAAGCGTGACCGTGATAAACGACACGACGGCGCAAGCCGAACTCGCGTCCTCGTCGATCTCGCGCCTGCCGTTTGAGCCGGAGAATATCGAGAAAACTGTCAAGTTTTACAATCAGGTGGGCGACTGGTGCCGTAGTTACGCCGCGGCGATTTTGGGCGGCGCGGACACCGCGTCCTATCGCGATCAAGCCGAAACGCTGTATATCGCGGCGCGCAACATAAACGAAAGCCTGAAAGATATTTCGGCTGAATCCAACGGAAAACCGATCAGCGAGTGTGTGGGCGGCGATCGTCTGCTCGTGTTCGACATGAACGTCGGCATGAGCGACGTCGAGAACAATTCGGTCGAATACCCGGAACTGATTTACGACGGACCGTTCTCGGACGCGAAGAAGTACGATTTCCGCGCCCTCGACGGCATGGAAGAAGTGAAAGCGGAACGCGCGATCGAAATCGCCGCCGAAAAAGTCGGCTTGACCGATGCCGAGTTTATGGGCGAAACCGACGGCAAAACGCCCGTGTACGAATTGCAGGGCAAGATTGCCGGCGACGACGCGCACGTTTCGGTGACGAAGAAAGGCGGCGTGATCATCGGTTTCGACCGCACGAAAAGCGTCGGCAAAGTGTCGCTCACCCGCGAGGAAGCGTCGGCAAAAGCGGACGATTACGCCGCTCGGCTCGGCTATGAAAACCTCGAACCCGTGTGGTACAACGCCGAGAACGGAGTGGGGTTCGTCAACCTTGCGCCGGTAGTAAACGGCGTAACCTGTTATCCCGATCTCGTGAAAGTCAAAGTCGCGCTGGACGACGGCGAAATCTTAGGAGCGGAAGCAACGGGCTACTGCTCGGGACATTACGATCGCAACCTCAAGCCCACGATAAGCGAAAAGACCGCGCTCAGCCTGATCAGCGACAAGATAGCGGTGGAAAAGGTTTCGCTCGCCGTGATCCCCTACAAGGAAACCGAACGCTTTTGCTATGAGATCTACGGCAGTTACAAGGGACTCGACTACTTCGTGTATATCGACGCTGTAAACGGCGAACAAGCGGACGTCTTACGAGTTATCGATTCGGATCAAGGCTCTATGATTATGTAGCGTAAAGACATCTTTTCCGCGCTTTTTCCCGAAACCTCACTAGACGTATTATCCGATACGCCGTCGTTCGGTTTCGGAAAAAATCATCGAAAAATCTGCTCTTTACGAAATTGTCGTTAGTTTCTATAACTGTTCATATAAGTTTATAATTCTAAAAGACACGTAAAAAATCCGTTACGGAAAAACCTCCGCGGCGGATTTTTGCGCTAGTTTATCAAAAATATTGACTAACGGTAAAATCGGTTGTATAATTATATCGTAAACCCGAGAGGTGAGTATGTACGATTCGATAATAATAGGCGGCGGTCCTGCGGGACTTACCGCGGCGATATATCTCGGCAGGGCAAAAAGAAAGGCGGTCGTCGTCGAAAAGATTTTCGCGGGCGGTCAGACCGGAGTTCTGCCGGTGATCGAGAATTATCCCGGATTCGAGAACGTTTCGGGGTATGAACTCATAGAAAAAATGGCGGCGCAGGCAAAGAGTTTCGGCGCGGAGTTCGTTTCCGGCGAAGTTGTCGCGATAGAAAAAGCGGACGGCGGATACTCGGTGCGGCTTGCGGACGGAAAAACTATTGACGGCGAAACCGTCGTTATCGCTACCGGTTGCAAGGCAAAAGGACTGGGACTTGCCGGCGAAGAATCGCTGGCGGGAGCGGGCGTAAGTTACTGTGCGACGTGCGACGGGAACTTTTTCCGCGGTCGTCCGGTTGCCGTGGCGGGCTTCGGCGAAAAGGCGAGAGAAGCCGCCGAATATCTTGTCGGGCTTGCGTCAAAGACGTATTTCATCACGACCGACGACGAGCAGGCGGCGGGAGCGGAAAAGATACGCGGCAGAGTGACCGCGCTTGTCGGCAAACCGCTTCGCGAAGTGGAAGTCGCGACGGCAAACGGCAAAGTCACGCTCGAAGTCGCGGGACTGTTTATTTCGGCGGGATACACGCCCGTCACGCATTTTGCGGCGGGACTTGTCACGCTCGACGAGCGCGGCTATGCGATCACCGACGAGAACATGGCTACCGATGCCGAAGGGATTTTCGCGGTCGGCGACGCGCGGAAAAAGAATTTGCGGCAAATCGTTACGGCGGCATCCGACGGAGCGATTGCGGCGGGCGCGATAATCAGGTATATCGCGGGCAAAAAGAAGAGGTAATCATGCCGCTTATAGAATTTCAGTGCCGTAAATGCGGAAAAGTTTTCGAAGAACTCGTCCGCACCGACGAGCAAAAACCGAAATGCCCCGATTGCGGCGGCGAAACGGAACAAAAATACAGCGGCAAGTGCTGGGTAAACTCGGTTCATAAAGGCGAATGTACCGGAAACTGCGCCACTTGCAAAGGTTGTCATTAAAATTCGGTTACGGAGGATAATATCATGGAAATCAAAGACGCGATTTTCGGCCGCAGAAGCGTGAGAAAATATTTGCCCCGTGCGGTCGAAAGAGAAAAACTCGAAGAAGTTTTGCGTGCGGGCAGTTACGCCCCCAGCGCAATGAACAATATGACGAGGCAGTTTGTGGCGATCACGAAACCCGAACTTCTCGCGGCAATCAACAAAGCGGTGGAAAATTCCGCCGACGAAGAACTGGTAAAGCGCATCAGGAGCCGCAGCGAAACGGGTGAATTCGACTTTTTCTACAAGGCGCCGGTGCTGATCGCCGTGTGCGACGATCCGAATGAGATGCGCCCGGCCGAGGATTGCGCTGCCGCAATCGAAAACATGTTCCTCGCGGCTTACGGCGAAGGCCTTGGCACCTGCTGGATCAATCAACTCACCGACAAGTCCGGAGAACCAGGGATCCACGCCGTGCTGACCGCTGCCGGCATGAAGGACGGCTACCGCGTTTACGGCTGCTGCGCGCTCGGTTATGCCGACGGCGAAACCAAACTCTCGAAACCCAAAACCAACGAAATAATTATTTGCTAGTTATTTCGTATAATCGGTAAAGCAAAGGACTACATACTTATGGATATTAAAATCGTCAATCTGTCCGAAATCTACGGTATCGGCGGCACCGCCACGCTCAAGTGTTTTTTACATAAAGGCGATGGCGAAATGGAACCCTATAATCAGAACCTGCCCGCAATGATCGCGGTCCCCGGCGGCGGCTATCATTTCGTGTCGGAAAGGGAAGGCGATCCCGTCGCGGTCGATTTCTTCAATCGCCACTATAACGCCTTCACGCTCGTTTACGACGTTGCGCCCGCGTCAAGATATCCGCTCGCACTCACCGAACTCGCCTGCGCCGTGGACTATATCAAGACTCACGCCGATGAATTGCACGTCAATCCCGCCCGCGTTTTCGCGTCGGGATTTTCGGCAGGCGGACACCTTGTAGGCTGCCTTGCAAACTTCTATAAAAACCTGCCCGTAGCGGAGGCCGGCGGCAGAAAACTCGACGCGTCGCTTGCAGGCGTGGTGCTGGGCTATCCGGTAATCACTCCGGGATCGCACGGCGGCTCGTTCGAGAATCTTTTGGGCACGACCGACATGAACGCGCCCGAAGTACAGGCGCTGTCGCTGGAAAAAACGGTCACGCCCGACAATCCGCCGTGTTTTATCTGGACGACTGCCGAGGATACCTGCGTCGATCCCATGGCAACGGTTTTGTACACGACCGCGCTCCTTAAAAACAAAGTGACCGTCGAGAGCCATATTTTCCCATACGGCTGGCACGGCGGCAGCGTGTGTGACGAGCGCGTCTACGGTAAAGAACAAGCGGCTGTGTTCGCGCGTCCCCGCGTGTGGACGGATATGGCGGCGAAGTTTTTGGCAAGTCTGCCCGACAGAAAATAACCGGGCGATACGCTTGTTATTTATAAAAAAAGGAAAGGAGAGAAAAATGACAAGTATAGGAGAAATGAAAAAGATCGCCAAAGCGCAGCTTAACGGCAAATGGCTGCTCACGACCGGCGTTATGGTGGTAGGCTCGCTCATACTCGGCGCGGTATCGTTCACGTTCGTGGGCACGCTGCTGTTGATGGGCGTCATCGAGTTCGGTATATGCGCGTACTTACTTACCGTTACAAGGAACAACGACTCGGACTTCGGCAGGTTGCTTTCGGGATTCAACCGCTTCGGCGACACCTGCATTACCGGTATTCTCAAATGGCTGTATACCGCTCTTTGGAGTATGTTGTTCGTGATTCCCGGCATAATCAAGACGTATTCCTATGCGATGACCACGTTTATTTTGCACGATAACCCTGGTATTTCGGCAAATGACGCCATTACCAAAAGCCGCCGGATGATGGACGGGCACAAGTTCGACCTGTTCATTCTGGATCTTTCGTTTATCGGCTGGTATCTTTTGGGTGCGCTCACGTTCGGTATTCTGATCATCTTCTACGTCGAGCCTTATCATCAGGTCACCCGCGCGAACTTCTACGAGCAACTTCGCATGGATTACGAGGGCGTTTCCACGGTACGCGAAGTAAACGACGTAACCGAAACCCTCAACTAAAACGAATAATAAAGTCATTAAAAAACGAAAAAAGCCGATTGAAAAAACAGTCGGCTTTTTACTTATACGAGTTCATTAGGGTTAAACTAACCCTACCGATTATAATTCGTCTTCGAGGCTTGAAAATTCTTCCGCGGCAAAAAACTCGCACAGAGTTATTCCCAGTCCGTCGCAAAGCATCTTTATCGTCACAATCCCGGGATTTACACTCTTGCCGTACAGCACGTTTTTGATTGTCGACGGCGGCACGCCCGATTCGAGAGCCAGCCTGTGTATCGACATGTTTTTTTCGTACAACAATTTCATCAATCTCGTTTTCACCGCTTCGTAAGTGTTCATATCAGCCCTCACGATTACAATTTATCACAAGATTATTGACAAAGTGGGCTATATATGATACAATGTGGGCTATATAAAGACTACGTAGTAGAAAGGAGCGAGAAATGAAAGTAAAAAGAGTGCTTGCGGTTGTGTTTGCGGTGCTGGCGTGTGCTGTTTTTGCGACTGCTTGCGACAACCCCGAAAAAACCGAAGAACACGAATACGCGTATTATAAAGTCAGCGATCCGTCATGCACCGAAAAAGGCAAAGTCGAGAGAATATGCATCAGGTGCGGCGAGAAAGATTTTCTCGATATAGAGGCGCTCGGGCATCATTACAAGAGCGGTATTTGTACGCGGTGCGGAGATGAAGAGAAGTATGCGCCCGCTTACGACGTTTCGCGGTTTTATACCGCCGACAAAGTATACGATATCGCAAAAAAATACGATTATAAACTGACGAAAGAGAAGTTTAACTCAAACTTGTCGCGTATGTACGTCGATAAAATCTACGTCGGCGCGTTCGGGCGGGTGAAAACGATCGTTGGAGGTATGAGCGTCGACCTCGGCGACGTAAGAGAGGACTATGACGTCAAGTCCGAAACGGCGCTCGCGACCATTGTCAAGGCGTGGGTATCGGACGAAAAACTCGTCACGCTGAACTCGGCAGGAACACAGACGGTTGCGGGCAAACTCGACGCGTTGTCGGTCGATCCGGAACGTAAGATTTC
>CAKQVV010000024.1 GCA_934277845.1 uncultured Clostridia bacterium | reverse complement strand
GGATGACAGATGGTCATCCTTTTTTCGTGGCGGAGAAAGCGAGGGACGCACTCCTATGTGCAATTATGCAAATAGGAGTGCGCGAACCAACGCTTTAGCGTTAGTTCCAAAGGTTGCCGAAATGCCGGCAACCGCTATCTCGCTTTCTTAATATCTTATATTAAGAATAGCATCGCTAATATGCGCGCGCGAACCAACGCGTTAGCGTTAGTTCCAAAGGGCACGCACGATCGTGTCCGCCATCTCGCTTAAAGTATTATTTATAATTCTACCTATAACGAAATTGTCTTTTTACAACCCGCATAAAACAGCAGAAAGTCACCCTTAACATGGGTGGCCTTTTTCGTTCTGCGCGATGCCGTCCGCATCGATTTCGATATTTTAATCCGACAAATTTTCAAAAAACTATTGACAAACGGACAGAATGCGGATATACTGTCAATATAATATTTTCACTTAGTAAAAATAATCACGAAAACGATACGATCGAATTTGACCGCCGGATGCGGCAAACGGACGGAAAAGCAGAGGACGAAAAGATGAATAAGTCTGCGGAACAAGCGAGAAAGCACGCTTCTATCAGAAAAAAGAACATCAAACTTATAATCAATTTGCTCCGCGCAAAGCCGGATTCGACTTTCGGCGTGGGAAAAACGCTGAATCTGTCGAGCGGCGGAGCGAAAAAACTGGTGGACGACATCGCAAGCGGCGGGATAATCGCGAGAGTTCCCGAAGCCGCGGGACGCGCATGTCAGGGCAGACCGCCCATCGGGTACGGCGTAAACCCGCGGTATTGTCTGATCGCGGTGGTAAACTACGCTGCCGAACGCGTTTCGTTGTACGACTTCGCGGGAGAAGAGATCGACTCGTTCGGATTCGGTACGAATAATCGCGTTACGGACGAGGACGTGTACGCGCTTACCGACCGCGTGGAAGAAATGCTCGACCGTCACCGCGACCGAGGACCGGTAGCGGCGATCGCGATATCGTTTCTGGGCAGAGTGGACGCGAACACTCACGGCAAAATCTTGTCCGGAGTATTCCGCGATTGCAACGTCAATATTTACGAATACTATAAAAAGCGTTTCGGCACCGAAATAATTCTCCGCAACGACTTGCAGTTCGCGATTCTCGCCGAGCGTCAAGCAGGATCGATCACGGGCAACGAAACCTCGTGCTGTTACATGCAGATCGGCAACGGCGTGGCGAGCGCGATGCTGATCGGCGACAAACTTTACCTCGGCGCGCACGGCATTGCGGGCGAGATCGGGCAAAACACGCTTATCCGCTCGGCCGACACGCGCAGAGTAGAGGATTATCTCGATTGCGGCGGACTGAAACGCGCGCTTCGGGCGGCGACAGGCGCGGGCGAACCGTCGGTACTCGTCGGCGATTTCGAGTTTGAAGAGATACTGAAAGCGTACCGCGGCGGTGACGCGCTCACCGTCCGCAAAGTATCCGAAGTCGCTGCGAATACGGGGCTGCTGATCAAAAACATGATCGAGTTCATGGATTTCGACGCGATAGTTCTCTCAGGACCTATGACCGGTTTCGGCGAAGAGTATATAGAAACTATCCGCAAAGTCGTGCATGGTTACGGTTACGCCACGCGCATAGAAGTATCGGCTTTGGGCGGCAACGCTACGTTCATAGGCGCGTTTGAAGCGGCTCGCGACGAAATAATAGAGAAATTCGCCGAGGAACGCACGGCGCACGTTTCGGCTCGCGACTCGGAGGAAGAATAGTCCGCGGCGGCAGCGATGCCGACTGAAACCGCGTTGACGATATACTATTTACAGGATACGGAGGCAATAATGAGAAAAAAGAAGTTTACGGCAAAATTACTTGCGGCGATCGTCGCGGCGGTCATGAGTTTCGCTATGCTCGCCGGTTGCGGCAAAGAAACTTATAGGCTGAAATACTACGACGAAACCGATCCCGAGCGCGGTTATAACGAGAATTTGTTCTATCTCAACGACATGCCCGCCGAGTGCGCCGATCCGACCTGCATCTACATAGACGACGAGTCCGATCCTGACTACGGCTGGTTTTACATGTACCCGACATCGAGTCTGTACGGCGGTCACGGCAACGTTTGCTATCGCAGCCGCGACATGAAAACGTGGGAATACGTCTGCCCGATTTTCGAGCCGACCGAGGATTCGTGGCTGGGAGAGCGATTGTGGGCGCCGGAAGTCATCTACGACAAAACCGCGAAGAAGTATTACCTTTTCGGCAGCGCGGCGAACAATACCGACACTTATAACCGCTACCGCGTGGTGTTGTATACTCACGCCGATCGCGCCGAGTGGAATCGCGTGGCGGCTTCCGTCGAAGCGCTGGTAAAGGGCAAAAGCCAAGCCGAATCGCTCCCGATTCTTATGGACGTAATCGAGCGTGAGAAAGCGTTTCTGGAAACGGTCGAGCCGGGCGCGGAACAAGCGAACGGTAAGACTTACGAGTCGGCGCGGGTGAGAGAAGTCTTCGACTATATCGTGAACGTCTACAACTTCAGACTGCTGTGGGAAAATGCCGACCACGAAGCGCTCGCGGACACTTCTGCCGCGATACAGTCCAACTATAAAGAACTGCTGTTCACGGCGATCTATGTCAAAGCGGCTTATCTCAAAGTCATGCCGCAGAATTTTTCGTACGCGCTTTACGTCGCGGTAGCCGACAGCCCGCGCGGTCCGTTCGTGCAGTACGTAAACGTACCGGGCACGGATGGCTATGACGAAAGCAAGCGCACGCTGACAGCGGGCGATCCGTTTGTTGGACCGGAGGACATATACGAATACCTTCTTAACCGCAAGTCCGCGTACTGGAAGGACGTGACGAAAGGCACCGACCGTCAAGCCGAGGAAGCGAAAGCGGCTAAAGGTCAGATTACGTTGTCCGAAAGTCAGGCGCTTACGCTCATCGACGTACATCCGTATCTCGATCCCGTAAGCGGTAAAAAGTACCTCTACGCCGCGGTGTACGCAGACAACGGCAACTATATAATCGGTATGGAAGCGGGCGAGAACTGGACGGACGAGCCGAAATGGGAAACGCTGACTCGCCTTACGCGCGTTGGGTACTATACGACGGACGACATGAGTACGGACAACAAGACCGACCTGGTCGAGGGCGGCGTAAACGAAGGACCGTTCCTCTATTACCGCAACGGCACGTACTATCTCACGATGTCGGTAAACAGTTATACTTCCAAGAACTACGCCGTCATCCAAGCCGTCGCGGACAATCCGATGGGACCGTTCCGCAAACTTTCGACGGACGAGGGCGGCAAGGTCATAGGCTCGGAGCCGCAATGGGATCATATCGGCGGACCGGGGCATCACAGTCTTTGCGAGTACGACGGTAATCTCTATATAATCTACCATTCGCATTATAATCGCCTTGCGGGAACGGGCGTTCGCGGCAGTTGTTTCGATCCCATAGTGTGGACGAAGAACGGGAGCGGCAGGGAAATCATGCATTGCAACGGACCGACATACTCGCTCCAGCCCAAAGCCGGACCGGACGCGCAGTACAAAAACATAGCGGGCGAAGCGACGATAAAGACCAACGAAAAGAACGCCGATACCGCCGCGCTCAACGACGGGATTATCCGCTTTTTCTCGTGGGATAATTTTATAAACGAATTCGAATGCAAGAAAAAGACGACCACGATCACGCTCGGTTTCGACGATTACCGCACGATCCGCGCGATCATGATTTACAATTCGTACGACTACCAGAAGCACTTCGGGAATATCGACAAGATCGAGTTCGACGCGTTAAAGACGATCGACGGCAAGGAAAAGAAAATAACCGCGCTCATCGAAAACCTCAAGTTCGACGCCGACAGATATATAAACACCGAAGAAGAGGACGCGGAGTTCATGCGCCCGGGCGGCGCGGCGATCGCAGAGTTTGCCGAACTGAAAGTAAAGGAAATCCGTATAACGCTGAAGCACGACGCGCCCGTCGCGATTTCAGAAATTTTCGTGCTGGGACTGTAAGGAGAGGAAAATCATGAAGAAAAAACTAACGATAATTCTTCTATTAGTTTGTCTTCTGACCGCGGCGGCAGTCGCCTGCGGAGTGAAAGAGGACGGCTTCGACGACTACGACTTCGTCAATCCCGCGCCCAAAGAAATCGTCTACGACACCGACGCCGGCGTTAAACTGGACGGCGTGGCGGACGAGGACTTCTGGAAGACCGAACACAACTGGTATACCGGCTATCTCAGCGACGGCAGCAAGGGCAAAAATCCGCTGGTCGCGGGCTATCTCGAGCCTTGCGAACTGAGAGTAACCACGCAGTTTACGGACAAGGGCTTGTATTTCTACGCCGAAGTCGACGATAAAATAATCAACGTTTACCGTCAGAGCAAGGATCTCGCGGCTTATCAGAAAACGGGCGTTTCGTTCTATGTCGCGGCACCCGGCTTGACAAGCACTTCGGACGGCACGGGCGCGTACGAGTTCGCGCTCGCGGTCGACGGCACGAGCCTTCTTCGCCGCCATTATCGCGGCGGGTACAACGCTTATCCTCTGGTCGGCGTGGGCTGGGGCACGCGCATTATAAACGGCAATCTCGACAAACACGGCAACGGCACTGCCGACGGTTACGCGATAGAAGCGTTCGTTCCGTGGAATCTGATCAAACTCGACGGCAAACCCGAATATCTCAACGTGGCTTTTGCCGCTCAGCGTCACGAGAGCGCGCTCGACGCAGGCTCGGAGTTTACCTGGGAATGGAATCCGCAGGGCGAAGCCGACTGGTACAAACCCGACACCTGGCTTAAATTCACCGGGAATGGCTTGTACACCGCAAAGCCCGCCGACAAGGTTATCGACGGCAACGCCGCCGACTGGGCGGACTACACGGGCGAAGTAAAGCGGCTGAATTATCCCGACGGCAAACGCTATGTCGAGCATAAGATAGTACGCGGAACGGACGGACTGTACGTCCTTACCGACGCGGTGCAACGGCTGTACCTCACCGAAAAAGAATGGTGGCGGAACACGAGTATAGAAGTGATCGTCACGAACAAGAACGGCGGCAACGTTTCTTACGCGCTGGACGGCGCGGGATATTCGGCGCGCTACACCGCAGGCAAGATGATCGCCGAAGATATTACGCTCGGCGGCGAGAATTACAAACATATCACGGCGGAATACTTTATTCCCGACTTTACGCTCGGTTTCGGCGCGGCGAACAAGTCCGGCGACGGCGTGGACACGAGCGGCGAATACCTAAGAGTGAGCGTGGCTTTTGCCAACGGCACGGGCGAAAAACTCGCGGACGGCACGCTCGATCCCGAAAAGAACGAATCGACCGACAAGTCCGAACTCATGAGCGGCACTTGTCTTGACGCGAAACCCTATCTCGTGTACCCGCTCGGTTGCGGCCCGTGGGAACAGGGCAGAAGGCTTTACGTTACGAAAAAGGGTATCACGGGAGGTGCCGTAACCGGCGACGGACGGTTCTCGGTAGACGGCAACGCCGCCGACTGGCAGAACTACCGCGGCGTGACCGCCCGCGCGACAGGCAGAGCCGAGGGCGACGATACGAGTTCGGTCGGCAAGGGCTTCGACATAAAAGCGGTCAAGGGTGCCGACGGCGTGTACTTCTATGCGACCGTCCGCCACAACGCGCTCGATACGATTTCCGCGGATAAGTACGACGTTTCGGGACTGACGGTGAAATTTTCCGTGACCGATACGAATTTCAGGGATCTTAACAGCGGCGACGCGCAATATAAAAACGGAAAGAACGGCTGGGAAACTTACTTCACCGCCGCGGGTTGCGACGCGGGCGCGGAATGCGCGCAGGTTATGCGCACTACAGCCGAAGCCGACGGAACGTACACGACGGTTATCGAGGGTTTCGTACCGTTCTGGCGCACGGGCGCGTTCGACGACCTGACGACCGCCGACGGCAAGCCGGCTTTCGATAAGAACACGGGCGTTCTTGCGGACGGCTATGTTCTCCGCATGGGCTTCAGATGGCGTACCAAAGGCGACAAAATGTATATTCAGGGCAACGCGAACGCCACCGACGGGCTGGTGAACGGCATGATGTCGCTGAACAACCCGCAGAACCATTATATTATCGATGAAAACGGCTTGCACCAGTCCAGACTCGTGCCCGGGTACGGCGTTATCGACGGCAAGCCCGACGGCGGCGCATATTACGGCGAAACGCTGAGAACGACTGCGGATGGCGGCGAACGTTATGCCGCAACCAAAGCGATCATGCGCGAGGACGGGCTGTATACGATCACGACCGCTCGCGTAAAGAATTACGTCGAAACCGCTTTAATCACCGTCGGTTGGGACGGCGTCAATACGGGCATGTGCAAGAATAATTCCGGTCTGGAACTCAGGTATCTCAAAGACGGAAAGAACTCTCTGTTCGCGCTGGTTTCACCGGCAGGCACTTCGAACGCGACGAGTTGGGTGCCGGAGGTCGAATACGAGTATAACGTAGTCGCAGACGGCGAGTATACGCTCGTCACCGTGGAAGCGTTCTTCAATAAACACTATCTGAAAGCGAAAACAGGCTCCGAACTTCCCGTCGATCTCGTGCTTTCCGCGGCGTTCTATGCTCCTGTCGACGATGGCGAAACCGTACTCGCGCCGGCAGGCTATGATACGGCGACCGCCGTCACGACCGACGGAGCAATGTACGCGGCGACGGCGGCAGGGCTTGTCCGTCAGCCCGAAGCCGTGGGCAAAACCGCGATTTTCGACAGTAACGTCACCGACAATATCGTCGGCGGCAAATTCGACGGCATGCTGGAAGTCACGGTTACCGCGGGCGGCGTTACGCTCGAGCGCAATCGCGACTATACGCTCACCGTGGAAATTACCGACGAGGGCGGAACCTATACGGTAGAGGGCAAGGGCGACTACTACGGCAAGATCGTGCGCGGATTTTCTGCCGGCGCGATCGACGCGGAGAAACTTGCGATTACGATAACCGGCACGCCCGAATACCTCGGCGAAGTCAATTACGCCGTGACTTACGACGGCGAAGAAGTAAGCGCGGACTACTATGATATAACCGTGGGCGACACGAACACTATCGGAGAAAAGACGATAACCGTTACCGGCAAAGGTCTTTTCAAGGGCAGTAAAACCGTGACGTTCATAGTCGCTCCCAAAAATATCGCAAGCGGCGTGACAGCGACTATTACTACCGTACTTGCGGGTACGAACGCCCCGACCGAAACGGTGAAGTTCGGAGGCATAACGCTTTGCCGCGGCACGGATTACGAAATCGACTTCGGCGACCTTACGACCGGCGGCTCGAAAACCGCGACGATAAGCGGCAAGGGCAATTACGGCGGCACGCTGGAAGTACCGTTTATCGTGCTTTCCGAGCCTATCGACCTCGGTTCGGACAGCGTTATCGCGATTGCTACGGCGGCGAAATACTACGAGCCGGACGGAGATTTCGCGCCCGAAACGCTCATTGTTACCTATGACGACGGCTCCGCTATCGTCACGCTTACCGAAGGCGACGACTACACGCTCGGTACGATCGCGTACGGCGGCGACGACGGCGGCATGGCTACGCTCACCGTGCTCGGCAAAGGACTGTTCGGCGGCTCGAAAACCGTTACTTACACTATAAATCAGTACCGCTATATGACTGACGCCAGACTCGGAGCAGAGATAAACGGCGATCTTGTTTACACCGGCGCGTCGCTCACGCCCGACGTTATCGTGACGTGGGACGGCGAAACGCTGACCGAAAACGTCGACTATACGATCGAATTCGGTAACAACGTGAACGCCGGCGAAGCGACGGTAACGATTACCGCCTCGGGCGAGAGATATAAATCGGAAACGACCAAGTCGTTCGCGATCGCGCCCCGCGACGTTGCCGCGGCTACGCTTTCCGTGCCGGAAAACCTCGTGTTCACCGGCAGAGAAGTCAAGCCCGCGCTTACCGTAACCGACGGTACGGTTACGCTCGTTAGCGGCACCGACTATACCGCGGCGTATTCGGGCGACTGCGTAAATCTCGTTTCCGACCTTACCGAAAACTACGGCGAAGCGACCGTGACCGCAACCGGCAAAGGCAATTATACCGGCACGGCGAAACTTAACTATCGCTTCGCTTCCGCCGCGACCGCAAAGCGCGTGGACGGCAACAAAGCCGACTGGGCGGATTACGACGGCAATACTTCCGTGATTTACAACGCCGGCAACACAAAGGGCGCGGAGGTTATCGCAAAATACGAATCCGACGGAGTGTACGTTTTCGCCACCGTTCGTCACGCAACGCTCGTCAAGAACAGCGGCAACCCCAAGAACGACACGCACTTCCGAGTTATTTTCGCGTTGCAGACCGGCGCGTCTTACGCCGCGGGCGATCAGATCTATATCGGCGCGAACGGCAACTACAAGTACTGGAGTACCGATTACAATAACTATTACGCCGCGGTGGAGTCCGCGTTCATAGTCACGGGCGAGGCGGGCAATTACGTCACTTACGTCGAAGTGTTCGTACCCGCTTCGGAATTCGGCGCGCTCGGTGCGGGCTCCGAACTCAGAGCGGGATTTTCCTGGTATGCGCCGGGCGAATCGGAAACGGTTTTCGGACTGAATAACGGTACGACGTGGGGACCGATGAAACGCTGGATGAATACGTACAACGAAAGTAACGCGGCAAACTTTTACTACCTCGACAAGAACACCGACGAGGTAAACCGCGGATTGCGTTATAGCAAATACGTCGCCGCGGACCGCGGAATCGACGGCAATATTTCCGACTGGTCGGACTATGACGAAGCGGGCGGCACGGTGAAGAGAACGGAAGGCAGCAACGGTCGCTACATCGAATACCGCGCATATTACGGTGCGGACGGCATGTACTTGTCTACCGTGTCGCTTACCGATAAGATCGTTATCGGCAACCGCGCGACTACAAGTACGCAAAAGGATCTATGGAAGATCTACTTCTACAACACGAGCTGGGAATTGAAAATCGGCGGCAAAGATATGGGCATGGCTTACGGTTACCATACGATGTACGACGCCAACAAACTTAACCTCGTCGAGTTTGCCATGAAGTGCGAAAAACAATCGAACGGGCAGTACCTTACCGGCATGGAAATGTTTATCCCGTCGGCGGCTTATGAGGAACTCGGGCTTGCGCTTACGGACGGCAAACCCACGGTGTCGACCTGGATATTCGGTTGCAAGAAAGCGACGGACTACGTCGTGACCGAGTATGAAGAGTTCAGGACCGAAGACGGCAAAGCGGCAAGCAGCTGGGCGGCGAATTATCAATGGTTCGGCGGCAGTTACCAGAATACCGACAGCGCGAAGAGCAGTTACTTCGGGATTATCGACTACGTAAAAGCCGCCTGAAATCAAGTTGAACCGGAGTTAAAATACAACTATGAAAACCAAGAAATTTTTAATCGCGCTGGTGCTTGCGGCGATGTTCGTCGCGGGCATAGGGTGCAAGGAGCAACCGATGAAAGAATACGAAAAAAGCATGATGACCGGAAACGTGGGCGCGCACGGACACGTTCAGGGCATAGCGACCGACGGCGAATACTTTTACTCGTCGATAACCAGCATACTCGTCAAGCAGGACGCGAGCGGCAAGGTCGTAGGCTCGGTTACGGATTTCGGCGACATTGACCGTTGCCATCTCGGCGACATGACCTATAACCCGGACGACGGAATGTTGTACGCTTCGCTGTACGTCAAACTGAACGGCCCGATGTTTCCGGCGGAGGAAAGCGCGGGCGACGCTCACGACAAGAATTGCTATCTGGTGATCGTCGATCCGGGCGCGATTACCGGAACGGAAATGCGCGCAAGCGACGTGTGTCGCGTCGTGGACGTGACCAAGCCCATCGCCGGATACGCCGAACAGAACGTCGGATTCGACTTGCGCCTCGGCGGCAAGTACGCGATAAAGTACGGCGTGGACTCGTGCACGTTCGGTCCGAAGTTCGGCTCGAAGAATAAAAACGGCAAGAAATACCTTACCATGACTTGCAGTACCGCGACTTATTCGGTGAATATCGACGGCGTATCGCCCTACGACCGCGAGGACGCGGACTACTTCACGATCTTTCAGTACGACGTGACCGAGTGGAGCAAATACGCAAAGCCGTTCGGCGAAATCGCGAACGCGACCGGGCCGGAAAAACCCGACGGAACTTACTTTTACTATGCGGGCTTTCACGACTACGGCGTGCAGAACCTTTGCTATGACGAGTACAAAAACGTGTACTTCGTCACGACTTACTATACCGATTATCACGAGCCGTCCAGAAGCAAGTTCCCCAACTACACGTTCTTCGTCATCGATCCCGGTTACGCAAAAGAGCAAACGCTCGCAGGCACGGGCGAAACGGGGCTTGTGCTACGCTCGAAGTACGGCAAAAAGCACGACAGCGGAGTTATGGGTTACGAACTAAGCGCGAGCGTGGGTATTCTCTCGCTCGGCGACGGCAGATATTACGTCGCGAGCGTAGCGAAGGGCGGCGCGGCAATGACTTTGTACGAGTGGAGCAAAGATACGACGGAATGTTGTATAAACGAGGTCGAGTAGCATGGCGATCACTTACGACGGACAGGGATTTTTCGAGGACGGCAAGCCGTGGTTCCCGGTCATGGGCGAGTATCAGTATTCGCGCGGCGACCGCAGGTACTGGTATACAGGCATAGCGAAAATGAAAGCGTTGGGCATAAATACCGTCGCTTCCTACGTTATGTGGATCCATCACGAGGAAATCGAGGGCGAGTTCGATTTTTCGGGTAACAACGATCTTCGCGCGTTCGTAAAGGAAATCGCGGCGGCAGGCATGAAGATGTGTTTGAGGATCGGACCGTGGGTACACGGCGAAGTACGTAACGGCGGCTTTCCCGACTGGATCGAACACGCGTCGTTCCCCACGCGTTGCAACTCGCCCGAGTATCTTTATTACGTCACGCGCTACTTCAAAAAGATTTACGAACAGGTTAAAGACTTTTTCTACACGGACGGCGGACCGATTTTCGCGATACAGGTCGAGAACGAGTACCGCGGTCGGAAGGACAACAGCGGCAGACAACTGCCGGGTTACGGCGACGAGCATATAAACAAACTTATCGGAATAATGCGCGGGATCGGCTTCGACGTGCCGATTTATCTCGCCACAGGCTGGGGCGACGCTTCGACAGGCGAGGCGCTTCCCGTGTGGGGCGCGTACTGCGAAGCGCCGTGGGAGAATACGACAGACGAACTTCCGCCCGCTAACGGCTATGTCTTTTCGCCGCTCCCCGACGACGATACCATAGGCAACGATATGGGCAGGCGCGCCGCGGTTTATAAGATCGAGGACAAGCCGTTTCCGTTCATAACGGTGGAACTGGGCGCGGGTATTCAGGTGACGAAAAAACGCCGTCCGATCGTGGGGCGGTCCGACTGCGCGGCGATCGCCGCGTGCAAACTCGGCAGCGGCGCGGCGGCACTGGGCTATTACGTTTTCCACGGCGGCATAAACCCCGACGGAAAACTCTCGACCATGAACGAAACTAGCAGGTATTGCGTACTGCCAGAAAAGGACTACGATTTTCAAGCCGCAATCGGCGCGTTCGGAAAGATCAAGGACGGAGGACGGGAACTGAAACTCGTCAATTACTTCGCCCGCGAGTTCGGTGCGGAACTGTCGCGCATGCCGGCATATTTTCCGCCCGACAACTGCTCCGATCCGGGCGACTTAAACTCGCTTCGGTACTGCGTCCGCGCCATTGACGGCAGGGGCTATATCTTTTTTAACAACTATGTGCGCCGCCGCGAAACCCAAAAGCACGCGCTTGACGGCAAAATCGTAAATTATCCCGGCGGCTCGGTTACGCTTCGCGGCGACGACCTTACGAGCGGCGGATTTTTCGTCTATCCGTTCAATATGGACATCGGCGGAGAAACGTTGAAGTTTATTTCCGCGACTCCGCTGTGCAGAATCGGCGACAAATACGTCTTTTGGGCTTACGATCCGCACAACGTCGTTATCGACGCGCCCGACAGCGTAAAGAACAAGATCGTCGTTATCGATCGTGAGGACGCGCTTAACGCCTACAAGTTCGTTATCGGCGGAGTGGAACACCTCGTCGTATCGGAAGGGGAACTGTACGAAACCTACGGCGAGATTTACGGTGTTTTTTGCGGCAAAGTCGCGTTTTCTGCGTTTCCGCCGCTAAAAAACGTCGGCGGCGGCGCGTGCCGAGCGGGCGATCGCGGTGCGTTCGCGTATTACGAAGCGGGCATAGTCCGCGGCTCGGCTGCCGTCGATTTCGAGATTACAGCCGATACGGAAGAATATAGGGAATACGCCGTTTCGGTGCGTTACTCGGACTGCGCGGGCAAAGAAGTTTTCGCGTATATCGACTTTGACGCGGATCGCGCCGACGTTGTGGCGGACGGCAGAAAAGTCGCCGATAAATTTTATACCGGCGTGCCGTTTGAAATAGAACTCGGGCGGTTCGGTTATCCCGAAAAATTCGTTATACGCACTTATCCGGCGCGCCCCGACGACGAAGTTTTTATTGAAGTTCCGCACGCGTTCGGACGCGGCGCAGCGAACGAAATAAGGTCTATTTCGACCGAAGTACGCGCCACGGTCAAATTAGGATAAAAAATTGTAGAAAACGCATAATCTCGTCCGCAATCCGTTGCAAAGGACGGGTTTTTGTGCTATTATTCGGGTACTGGTTAAATCGCGATATGAAAAAACTTGAGCGAGGGCGATTATGGATATAAGGAAAGTCGATAAAAACATGGAACAAGTCGTCGCGACAGGCGACGGAATGAAATTTTATAAAATGCCGCAATCGCCGTTCGCTGTCTATGGCGTCAATCACGCCGAGCGCGGTTTTTACAGGCTGAGCGGCGAGTTCGCTTCTTCGGTTTCGGACGGCGTTAAATTCCTTTCGACGAACACGGCGGGTGGCAGAATACGCTTTAAGACGAACTCGAAAACGCTGAAAGCGACCGTCAAATACGCGAACTTTTGTCGCATGGGGCATATGCCGCTGTCCGGCAGCGGCGGGCTTACCGTGATCGACGTCACCGATAAGGAGTGGAAACTGAAAGGACTTATCCGCCCCGAGCACAACAGCGAACACGGCTATGAAGGCAGCGTAAATCTCGGCGGAGAAATGCGCGAGTATATTCTGTGGTTGCCTCTTTATAACGATGTCGAAGAACTTACGATAGGGCTGGACGAAACCGCCGACGTAAAGGAAGGCGGAAAGTACGGTTACGGCGGCTTGCCGGTCGTATATTACGGCTCGTCGATCACGCAGGGCGGCTGCGCGTCCCGTCCCGATAACGCCTACGAGGCGCTTATTTCCAAGCACACGAACACCGATTTTATCAACCTCGGATTCAGCGGCAACGCCAAGGGCGAACCGAGCGTTGCAAAGTACGCGGCAAGCCTTAATCCGCTGATTTTCGTTATCGATTACGATCACAACGCGCCGAATGCCGAGTATCTGAAGGACACTCACTATTCGTTTTATCGCGCGTTCCGCGAAGAGAATAAGACCGCGCCGATAGTTTTCGTCACGCGCCCCGATTTCGATTCCGATCCCGCTTCGCCCGGTCGCCGTGCGGTAGTGAAAGAAACTTACGAAAAGGCGAAAGCCGCAGGCGACGACGTATATTTCGTTGACGGCGAAACGCTGTTCGGCAGCGTCGACCGCGAGAACTGCACTGTGGACGGCTGTCACCCCAACGACCTCGGTTTCTACCGCATGAGCGAAGTCATCGGCGGTGTGATAAAAGAGATCCTCGCGAATATGGTGTAAGGTTGTAAATAAAGATATTTATTTGTTCCGCGTGGGGGATTCTGCGCATGAAGTCCTGACCGTTTCATAATAACGGTCAGGACTTCGGCTCTGAATGACATCGTGACGGAAAGCGTGCGTCGGATTTTAAATAATGACGAGCGGTTTTCGTTTTATAACGTCATTTAGAGGAGTACGATAAAGCGGCGGGAGCGGCTTTATCGTGCGACGTGGAATCCCCTGCATGGAACGAATAATCGGCCTATTGTTTCGGTTTTTGGGATTCACGCCGCGGAACGCAATCGCATACTTATATAGGTATGAAAGTACATTTTATCGGTTGCGAAGGCATCAGCATGCGCAGGCTTCGCGAACTTACGGAAAGGGAAGGACACCTGACGAGCGGCTCGGACGCGGCTACGACCGGGCATTGCGCGGCGTTCGTAAGGGGCGCGGACATGGCGGTATTTTCGGCGGCGGTCAAGCCCGACAACCCCGAACTTACTGAGGCAAGGCGGCTGGGAATACCTGTTGTAGAACGCGCGGAATACCTTGCCGCGATAGCGTCCGGTTACGGTCGCACGATAGCGGTGTCGGGTACGCACGGCAAGACCACGGTGACGGGTATGCTTGCCGCCGCTATGTCCGACAGACTGCCAACGGTTCATATCGGCGGCACGACGAAAGAGAAACCGCGCCGCGAAAACCGCGACTACTTCATTACCGAAGCGTGCGAGTACCGCCGCAGTTTTCTCGCGCTTCACCCGGACGTGGGCGTGATACTCAACGCCGAACTGGATCATACCGACTGTTATCGCGACAAATCGGAAGTGACGGCGGCTTTCTCGGCGTTTTCCGACAACTGTCGCTTTACGCTCTACAACGGCGATGATCCCGAACTCGAAACGGCGGCAAAGGGCAGCAGGGCGAGTTTCGGTTTCGGCGAAAACTGCTGTTTCCGCGCCGTGAATATCGCCGAGGACGAGGAAGGGTATCCGTCGTTTTTCGTTTCGGCTTCGGGATTGCTGTTGGGCAAAATCGAACTCAAATTCCGCGGAAAACACAACGTGTTCGACGCGCTCGCCGCGGCGGCGGTCGCACTTTCCGAGGGCGAGCCGCTTAGCGCGATCGCATTCCGCCTTAAAAGTTTCACGGGCGTAAAACGCAGAATGGAGCGTATAGGGAACGCGATGAACGCGGAAATCTATACCGACTACGCGCATCATCCGACGGAAATCAAAGCCGCGCTTTCCGCCGTCCCGCCGCACGAGGGCAGGCTTTTCGTGGTGTTCGAGCCGCACACCTATTCGCGCACCCGCGATCTTATGGACGATTTCACGGCGGCGTTTACGGGCGCGGACGAAGTGATTTTCGCGCCGGTGTTCGCCTCGCGCGAAACGGGCGACGACACCGCGATCCGCACTCTTTACGAGAAAACGAAACTCCGCTTGCCCGCGAGATATTTTCCGGACTACGACGAAATAAACCGCTATCTTAAAAGCGTGCTTCGCCGCGGCGACGTCGCGGTGTATATGGGAGCGGGGACAATAAACCGCGCCGCCGAATCGATTGTTTCCGGCTTCGGCAAATAATCGCCCGATTGCCCATAATCGACGGCAATAAAACGATATTATCAACACGCTCCGCGTTCGTTTTTCCGATCGCGGAGCGTAATTTGTTATTTCGTGTGGAGCGCGAGCTGAACGAGTTTACCCGCCTGTTCCGTGCGTTTAAGGTCGGACTCGGTCACTCTGCCGCCCGCTTCCACGACGATTTCGCCGTCCTCGGAAGTCAGCGTTTTCGTGACGAGTTTGCCGATAAGGAACGCGTATCCGGCAAGTCGTGCGTCGCGCGTTGCCGGCGATTTCGTGACCGAAACGTTGGAGTAGGGGACTTTACCGGGCAGTCCGACCTTTTCGCCCGGTCCGGCGGTTTGCGCGTCCGGAGCAGGTTCGGTCTTTACTTTTGGCATATCGGTGGCTTTTACGGCGGCGGGAGCGGCTTCGTCCGCAGGTTTCCCGGTTTCGGCGACGTTTATCGCAACCGTGGAGTTGTCGGCTTCGCTCGGCTCGGGAACTTTGACCTTGGGCGGAATCAGCCGTATTTTTTCGCCCGTATCGTTGATGATCATCACGTCGTCCGAGCGCGACAGTACGGCGTCCGGCGAAAACGCAAGATCGCCCACGTTGATCGCCGTCACCGTAAATCCGTCGAGCGTGACGTCGGTGACGCGCCCGAGCGCCTTGCCGGTCGGCGAGTACACGGCGGCGTTGACCGGCGCGGAAACGAACACCGGCGCGAGCGAAAACCTGCCCGTCAGTTTTCCGCAGTTTTTCAGCATGATCGCGTCGCCGTCCATAGCCGACACCGCAGGCGGCTCGAAATAAGTCCTCTCGGCGTCCGTTTCGTCGTCGCCGAGCACCTCGAACCAGCGCAATTTGGAAAAGCCGCGGTCAAAAAGCGCGTTCATCAGCGTGCCCACGTTTTTCGCCTCGAAAGTCCCGATGACGGACTTTCCGATTATTTCACTCAGTTTGTACATTTTTTCCTCCCGTATAAGGATTTCGTCCCTATACATTATGTAGAGGCACGTCCGATTATGCGGACAAATCGTGAAATTTTCACGAACGAAAGATAAAAGTTAACCGAAGTTAACCTATAATCGAATCAAAAAGGTTGACAAAACGTGCGTCAATTTCTATAATATAGCCGTAATAAAAAATGTTCGGGGAAATCACCCGGACGCGGAGGTAATTATGAACGAAATCACGAAAGATATGACCATTTACGAAGTCTTGCAGATCAATCCCGACATCGCGCCGGTATTCATGGAATTCGGCATGCATTGCGTGGGCTGCGCGATCGCGCGCGGCGAAACCGTAGTTCAGGCGGCTGCCGCTCACGGCGTAAGCGCGGACGAAATGCTCAGACGTCTTAACGAATTCAACGACGCAAGCAAGAAATAATGAAAATAGTCGTAGGCCTGGGGAACTTCGGCGACAGGTACGCCTATACTTTTCACAATATGGGTTTCCTTGCCGCCGAGTGCCTTGCCGATAAACTCGGACTTAAATTCGACCGTCGCGAGTGCGACGCGCTGATAGCGGTGGGCTATCGCGGCGGCGAAAAACTCGTGATCGCAAAGCCGCTCACATATATGAACCTTTCGGGAGTTGCGGTAAAGCAACTTCTCGCGAAGTATAAAGTCGAACCAAAGGACCTGATCGTCATGTTCGACGACGCAGATCTGCCGAAAGGCAGCGTCCGCGTAAGACTGAAAGGCAGCGGCGGCACGCACAACGGCATGCGGAACATCATCGAGAAGATCGGAACGCTCGACTTTCCGCGCGTGAGGATAGGAATAGGTCCCGTTCCCGAGCGCGTGCCCATCGCCGACTACGTTCTCTCCGACGTGCCGAAAGCCGAACGGCAGCTTTTGTTCGACGCGTTTTCCGCCGCGGCGGACGAGGCGGTCAAACTTCTGGACGGCGAAACTCACGCGTAAGAACCCGTAAACTCAACCGTGCTTGACGTAACGAAAATCTTTAACAGCGGCTTAGGCACCGCGGTAAAAACAGCCGAAGCATACCGGGACGGAAAATCCGTTTCGGCTTTCGGGCTGTGCTCGTTTGCGAAAGCAGCCGTTACCGCGCTGTCGGGCGAGTACGTCCGCGCGGCAAATATCGGCGGCGTTACGGCGGTTATAACGGGCGATTTTTATCTTGCCCGCACGTTCGCGGATGCCCTGGAAAAACTCACGGACGGCGTGTATTTATTACCCGCCCGCGATGACGCTCTCTCATACCGCGACGCATTATCCGGCGAAAACGTCACGGCGAGGTTAAAGACGCTGGCGGCGATCGCCACCGGCAAAGCGAAATTCGTCGTTTGTCCCGTAGAGGCGGCGATGCAACCGTTTCCGAGTCGGGAGAAGTTCCGCGCCGCGTGTATTAAAATAGAAAAAGGCAAAGAGTACGATCTCGGCTCGATCGCTTCGCTTCTCGCCGGCGCGGGCTACAAGCGCGAAACGCAGATCACCGACGCCGGCACGTTTGCCGTCCGCGGCGACATACTGGACGTGTGGTCGGTGGGCGAAACGCTGCCCGCACGCGTGGAATTTTTCGGCGACGAAGCGGAGAGTATCCGCTACTTCGACGACGAGAACCAACTGTCGAAAGAATATGCCGAAACTTACGACATCACGCCCGCAACCGAATTTTTCGCAAGCGAACAGGAAGGAAACGAGATAACCGAGCGGCTGGGCGAATACGCATCTTCGCTGAAACTGGCGCCCGATTATGCGGTCAAGGCGCGCGATCTTATCGGTACGCTCACGGCAAGAGTGAGCGCGGGCGATCGCGGCGTTGCGCTGGGCTATCTTCTGCCGCTGACCGAAACTATCGGGTTCTTTGAGTTCTCGGGTGCTTCGGGCGTAATTTTCGACGAAGTAAAACAAATAGCCGACAACGCGAACGTACACGCGGAAGAACACCGAAATCGTTTCGCGTCGCTGCTTAGCCGCGGCGAAACCCTGCCTTTTACAGAGGGTGGGGTGATACCCTAT
>CAKQVV010000023.1 GCA_934277845.1 uncultured Clostridia bacterium | reverse complement strand
TACAATGAAGTCAGGCAAACTCACAACGCAGGAATTACGCGACAATGTGCTGAATAAACTCGAAAGATTCCGTCCCGAAGTACTGCTTTCTGCGGCTCTCGGCGAAGACTGCGCCGCGCTCTCGATCGACGACGTTATTCTTGTTTCGTCCGATCCTATTACTGCGGTGATGGAAAAAGAAAAACTCGGCGCATTGTGCGTGACTGTTTGCTGCAACGATGTCGCGGCAAACGGCGGTGAACCGGTTGCAATGACGCTTACGATAATTATGCCGGAAACTTGTGATGCGAGCGATGTAGGCGTAATTATGGACGGGGCTGCGGCGGAAGCGAAACGACTTAACGTGGAAATCGTCGGCGGACATACCGAGTTTTCCGATTGTGTAGTTCGTCCGATAGTGTCCGGCACCGCGATCGGCAGAACAAAGCGCGTGTTGAAAAAGACCGACCTGAAACCCGGCGACAGACTTTTCGTCACAAAAACGCTTGCGCTCGAAGGAACATGCATTCTTGCCGACATCGTAAAACCCGTACTCGATGAGAACGAAATGCGCACGCTGGAAGAATTCAATGCATCTTTGTCGGTTTCTCGTGAATCGGCGGCTCTTTCAAAGACTGCGTCTGTTTCGGCGATGCACGACGTGACGGAAGGCGGAGTTCTTGGTGCCGCTGCCGAGATTTGTTTTTCTGTGGGTGTCGGCGCGAAACTTTACGAAAACAAAATGCCTGTCGATAAACTCACGTTGCGATTATGCGGAGAAAACGGCGTCGACCCGCTTCGGCTGATTTCCAGCGGAAGCATGCTGGCAGCGGTGCGCGGTAATGGTGAGGACGCGAAAGAAGCGATGAAAAACCTCGGCGTGAAATTTACCGAAATCGGCGAAGTAACCGACGGAAAAGAAGTGACGCTGATTAAAGCAGACGGGACAACGGAGAATGTGGACGTTCTTCCCGACGAATTATACAAGTTTTCAGGAGAAAGCAAATGAACAGCATGACGGGCTACGGCAAATTCGTCGTTGCCGAACAGGACAGGCAAGTGACCGTCGAAATGAAATCGGTCAACAACAGGTATCTAGAAATCAACTGCCGTATTCCCAAGGCGTTGTCGGCGGTAGAGGATACGGTGAAACGTGCCGTAAAAAAATACCTTCGCCGCGGCAGCGTGGACGTATTCTTTAACTACGAGAACAATTCCGTTCAAGGTAAAAAACTGACGGTTGACGAAGTGCTTGCGACGGCTTATGTCGACGCTGCTAAAAAACTCTCGCTCGAATACGATATAGAAAACTCTTTTACCGTGACCGAACTGCTCAGAACCAACGATGTGATTAAAATCGATACCGAGACCGACGATGAACAACTTCTGAAATCGCTCGTCGAAAAATGTGCGGAAGGAGCCGTGAAAGAACTGAACCGCATGCGCGGCATAGAAGGCGCAACCATTCGCGACGATCTTAATAAACTTATCGGTAATATCGATTCCGCATTGACCAAAGCGAAAAAACGTGCGCCCATGGTAGTGGAAGATTATTCCGTAAGATTAAAGGCAAGAATAGAAGAATTGCTTGCCGGAGTGCCCATGGATGAGGCAAGACTTGCCAACGAAGTCGCGTTCTTTGCCGATAAAGCGGACGTGAACGAAGAAATTTCCAGACTTCACTCGCATATCGCGCAGTTTCGCGCGGCAATCGATTCGACCGAACCGCAGGGCAGGAATCTTGATTTTCTCTCGCAGGAAATCGGCAGGGAAATCAACACGATGGGATCGAAATCGAACGATACCGAACTTACCAATCTCGTAATTTATATGAAGAACGAGCTGGAAAAGATCAAGGAGCAAATCCGCAATGTCGAGTAAGGTATAGCGATGAGTAAACGGAGGAGAAAGAATTTATGAAACGAAAAGGATTACTTATCGTAATATCGGGACCGAGCGGTGCGGGAAAAGGTACAGTATACAATGAAGTACTCATACGCCGTCCGGAAATACGCCGCTCTGTGTCTGTGACCACGCGTGCGCCGAGAAAGGGCGAAGTCGACGGAATACATTACTATTTCAAGACCGTCGAAGAGTATCAGAGGATGATTGCAAACGGCGAATTTTTGGAAACTGCGTCCGTTTACAGCAATTATTACGGTACGCCCAAAGCCCCTGTTTATGAAATGCTGGCGAACGGCAACGACGTTATGTTTGAAATCGATACTTTGGGTGCAAAACAAATAAAAGACATTTATCCCGAAGCCGTTACTATTTTCATTATCCCGCCGTCGTTCGAGATTCTGGAAAAACGCCTTCGTGCCCGCGGAACCGATTCCGAGGACAGTATCGTCCGCCGCCTTTCGTGCGCAAAATCCGAGCTCGCAAAATATCGTCAGTTCGATTACATAGTCTTCAACGACGAACTCGAACCTGCGATCGAACGCGTTTTGTCGATTATCGACGCGGAAAAAAGCCGCATTGCGAGAAACGAGGACACCATAAAAGATTATCTTGCAACCCGCAAGTAATACAGAAAAGCAGAAATTCATTTTCAAGGAGATATAAACGTTATGATGATCGATCCGCCTATCGATAAACTTATTACCAAAGTCGGCTGCAAGTACGCTCTTGTCAGCGTCACCGCAAAGCGCGCGAGATACCTTCTCGATAAACGCGGCGATATGCTCGACGCGACGAAGATTAACCCGGTGACTTACGCGGCAAAAGAAATCTACGACGGCAGAGTCGAGGCTCGTGTAGAGGACTGATGAAACTAAAAGGCAGGAACATAGTAATAGGAGTGACCGGCGGAATCGCGGCGTACAAAGTATGCTACGTCGTTTCCGCATTGAAAAAATCGGGTGCGAACGTTTACGTAATAATGACGAAGAACGCGACCGAATTTGTCCGTCCGCTTACTTACGAAACGTTGTCCGGGAACCGTGTTATCGTCGATACTTTCGATCGCGATTTCGAGTGGGAAGTCGAACACGTTTCTCTTGCCGGAAAAGCCGATTTGTTTTTGGTTGCGCCGTGCACCGCGGATTTTGCGGGGAAACTCGCAGGCGGCATAGCCGACGATTTTATGTCGACTACCGCTATGGCGATGAAATGCCCCGTTGTGATTGCTCCTGCCATGAACACGAATATGCTGACAAGCGCGGCATATAAAGCCAACGAAGAAATTTTGCGATCGCGCGGAGTGCTCTTTATAGAGAGTGGATCGGGACATCTTGCCTGCGGCGACGTGGGAAAGGGAAGGCTTGCCGAACCGGACGAAATCGTCGAGTTCGTGACGAAAGTACTCGCGCCTAAGCAGGACTACGACGGAAAAACAGTACTCGTGACAGCCGGCGGTACCAGCGAGCCTATCGATCCCGTGCGGTTTATTACCAACCGTTCGAGCGGAAAAATGGGCGTTGCGATTGCCGAAAAGGCGCTCTATAGAGGCGCGAGAGTAATTCTCGTTGCCGGTAATATCACAGTTTCCGTACCTGACGGAATCGAGCGCGTCGACGTAGTTACGACCGGTGAAATGTACGACGCGGTAATGAAAAACCTGCCGCAGGTCGATTATGTCGTAAAGGCTGCCGCGCCCGCTGATTACTCTGTAGAATCTTATTCGGACAAGAAAATAAAGAGCGATACGCTTACGCTTAAACTCAAAAAAAATCCGGATATTGCGGCGGCTGTCGGGAAAATCAAGGGCGATAAAAAACTTGTCGTTTTCAGTGCCGAAACCGATAATTGCGAAAAGAACGCCTGCGAAAAAATGAGAAAAAAGAATGCCGATATGGTTGTCTTAAACGACGTTACGGTGCCGGGTGCGGGCTTTAATACCGATACAAATGTCGTTACGATAATCACAAAAAACTCAAAAGAAGAACTTCCCGTTATGGAAAAGTCTGCAATTGCGGATATTTTACTTGACAGGATAGTCGAATTATAGAATGATAGCGGAAGTAATAGTCGACATAAGCACTTCGGAAGTCGACAAAGTTTTCGACTATTCTTTAGACGGCTCGCCCGATATTCGGGCGGGTTTTCGCGTACTCGTTCCTTTCGGGCGCATGACGGTCGAAGGATATGTCGTGGGAATAAAGGAAACGAGCGACTATCCCGGAGTAAAACCGATAACAAAAAAACTTGACGATTATCCGGTTATTTCCGAAGAAATGCTTGCTTTGATGAATTATATGACTGCACGGTACCATCTTCGCAAAGTTGACGTTTTAAGGTTGTTTATTCCCGCACAAATGCGCGGCGGCAGAGTTAAGGAACTTGTTGTAAAATATGCGCGGATAGCGGACGAATACGTCGGTCGCGACGAGGCACAGTTTATTCGTCCGTCGGCGACGGCGCAGCATGACCTTTTCGCTTACCTTGCCGAGTGCGGACGAGCGAACGTCACCGAGCTTAATAAAGATTTTTCTGCGGCGGCGCTGCGCAATCTTGTTGCCCGCGGCATAGTCGTGCTCGAAGAAGAGGAGACATTGCGCACACCGTATTCCGGATTGGAAGGCGAAAATATAAAAGAAGTCACGCTGACGCCGGCACAAAGTACGGTTGTCGCAAAAATCAATCACGACAAAAAAGGCGTATACCTTCTTCACGGAGTGACGGGGAGCGGTAAAACCGAAGTGTATATGCGCGCGATCAGCGACGTATTGAAATCGGGAAAAACCGCCATAATGCTTGTACCCGAAATTTCGCTTACGCCGCAAGTTTTGCGATCTTTTCGTGCGCGTTTCGGTGACGAAGTTGCGCTTCTTCACAGCGGATTATCTGTGGGTGAACGTTTCGACGAGTGGCGAAGGCTCATCGGCAGCAGGGCAAAAGTCGCGGTGGGTGCAAGAAGCGCGGTGTTTGCTCCGCTCAAAAACGTAGGACTTATAATAATCGACGAGGAACATGATTCGAGTTACGTGTCGGAGTCGAACCCTAGATACGTTACGCACGAAGTTGCGGCGTTCCGGGCAAAATATAACGATTGCCCGCTTGTACTCGGCAGCGCCACGCCGTCCATAGAATCATATTACAAAGCCGCGACCGGAGTATATAAATTGCTCGAGTTGCCCGAAAGAATAAATAAACGGCAGCTTCCCGAAATAGAAATCGTCAATATGTGTAAAGAAGTATATGACGGTAATAACGGAATGTTCTCGCGGCTTCTTCTAGGCGAACTCAAAGAGTGCCTGGAAAGAAACGAACAGGCGATTATCTTCATCAATCGTCGCGGCTACTCGTCGTACATGATGTGCCGCAGTTGCGGATATGTCGCAAAGTGCGAGCATTGCGACGTTTCGCTCGTTTACCACAAGGATGAAAATGTTTTAAAGTGTCACTATTGCGGCAACCGTTACGCAGTCCTTACCGAGTGTCCCGTGTGTCACTCGCCGCATATAAGACGCGGTTTTGTCGGCACACAGGCGATAGTCGAACAGTTGTCCGAACTTTTTCCCGATAAAAAAATACTTCGGATGGACAACGACACGACGCAAAACAAAGATTCGCACGCGCGGATTTTAGGCGAATTTGCGGCGAAAAAAGCGAGCATTCTTGTCGGTACGCAAATGATAGCGAAGGGACACGATTTTCCCGATGTTACGCTTGTGGGTATCGTCGATGCCGATATGAGCCTGCATTTTTCCGATTTTCGTGCGGCGGAGAGAACTTACCAACTTATAACGCAAGTCGCAGGACGCGCCGGACGCGACATTAAGCCCGGAAAAGTTGTTTTACAAACTTACACTCCGAATCATTACGTTTACAGGTTCGCGGTTAAAAACGATTACCGCGGGTTTTACGAAAAAGAAGTCAATCTACGCGAAGTGACGAAATATCCGCCGTTTTCAAAGATCGTCAGAGTGCTGGTATCCGGGGAAAACGAAGAACTCTGTACGACTACGCTGAAAGAGATTTTCGACGGAATCGGCGTGCTTACCAAAGAAAACGCAAATTGTTTTGCCTACTTTGCGGCAATGAAATCGCCAGTAAAGCGTATCCAGAACAAATTTCGCGTACAAATTCTCATGCGCATAACCGACCGTTTTGACAACCTGATAGAAAAAGTGTATAATATAGTCGATGCGCACACCGTACCGAAAGTGAGCGTTTTCGTGGAAATCAACCCCAGCAATTTAAGTTAAATAAGGAACGACCGAGGAGAAAATATGGCTATACGTAATATTGTAAAAATAGGCGATCCCGCGCTTCGGGAAAAATGTCGCGAAGTGACTTCGTTCGACGACCGTCTTGCCGTGCTTATAGACGATATGACAGAAACGATGTTTGCCGCTAACGGAGTGGGAATCGCAGCGCCTCAGGTCGGAATCTTAAAACGTGTTTGCATAGTTTGTACCGACGGTAAAACCATCTACGAACTCGTAAATCCCGTCATTAAAAAGGAAAGCGGCTCGCAGAGCGGCCCCGAAGGCTGCCTTAGTATTCCCGGACGACAGGAAACGGTCGTTCGCCCGAAAAAAATCGTAGTCGAGGCGTATGATCGTCACGGCAACGGTTATGTTTACAAAATCGAAGGTTTTGAAGCGGTGGCGTTTTGTCACGAAATAGATCATCTGGACGGCGTCTTGTATATAGATAAAGCGGAAAAAAGCGAGGACGCGAGATGAGAACGGTGTTTTTGGGAACGCCGGAATTTGCCGTTCCGTCGCTGAACGCGCTTTGCGAGTATGCCGATGTAGTAGCGGTTGTATGCCAGCCGGATCGCGAACGAGATCGCAAGGGCAGAATTGTCGAAGGTGCAGTGAAAAAACGTGCCGAAGAACTCGGTATTCCCGTTTATCAGTTTGAAAAGATTCGCCGCGACGGAGTCGAGACTCTGCGCGGACTTGCTCCCGACGTAATGGTCACTTGTGCTTACGGACAAATCTTGTCGCAGGAAATTCTTGATATTGCACCGCTGGGCGTTCTTAATGTCCACGGTTCGATTTTGCCGCGCTATCGCGGAAGCGCACCGATTCAGCGCGCGCTCATGGACGGCGAAAAGGAAACGGGAGTGACAATCATGAGAACCGACGTCGGTATGGATACCGGCGCGATTTTGTCCGTCGAAAAACTTGCGATAGAGGACGGCGACTACGTTGACGACCTTTACGATAAACTGTCCGTTATAGGAGCGGAATTGCTTGTAAAAACGATTGACGATTACGTTGCAGGCAAGATTAAACCCGTGCCGCAGGACAATGCGCTCGCAACAAATGCTCCGCCTCTGAAAAAAGAAGAAGCTTATCTTGATTTTGCAGGCGATGCCGAAAGCGTCAGAAACGTTATCCGTGGTTTCGGTTACGGCGTATGCGAATTTCGCGGAGAACCGCTTAAAATTTATCGCGCCGAAGTTGTAAATCAAGCGAGTGAAAATACAGCGGGGCTCGTATTAAAAGCGATAAAAAACGATTTCGTGATTGCATGCGGAAACGGCGCGCTGAATCTTGCCGAAATACAGGCTAGCGGTAAAAAACGCATGAAAACTATCGATTTTCTCAACGGAGTGCATGTTCAGCCCGGCGAACGCTTAAATAAACTCGGCGGTAACAGATGAACACCGCGGAGAGAAATCTAATTGCGGTAAAATTGCTCGTCAAAGTTTACGGCGGAGCATATTCGTCGATAGAACTTAACCGCGAACTTCGCGAAATACCGGACGAGCGTGACCGTGCCTATGTTTCGAGACTTTTTTACGGGGTTCTTGACAAATCGGTGCAACTCGACTACATACTATCGAAACTCACGAAAAAACGCCCGAAACCGCTTGTTTGCGTAGTAATTAAAACGGGTATATATATGCTTCGTTATATGGACGAGCCATCGTATGCCGTAGTAAATACGCAAACAGAAATTATCAAAAAACTCGGTAAACGCGAACTCGCCGGATTCGTCAATGCCGTGCTTCGCGCTTCCGAAACCGTTAAACTGCCCATACAGGCAAAAAACAAAGCGTTTGAACTTTCGGTCAATTATTCCGTACCCGAATGGATTGCGAGAAAATTGATTAAAGAATACGGCTGTGATTTTGCCCGCGATTTTCTTGCGGCGGAACTTACCGATAAAACTCACGTCCGCGTGAACGAAAAGGAAATCGGCAAGGCGGCGTTACGTGCGCTCGTGCCGTCCGCCGAAGAAAGCCCGTGCGGTTTGTTCGTGAGTTACGGCGAACTAAAAAAACTCAATCCGTCGCTTTACGTGATTCAATCGCTTGCGAGCGCGCTTGCCGTCGAGTGCTATGCTTTCGGAATGAGAAAGGGACTTAAAACACTCGATTTGTGTGCTGCGCCGGGCGGTAAAGCCGTGTACTTTGCGTCGCTTACCGATGCGGAAGTTACCGCATGCGATATTCATCCTCATCGAGTCGAACTTGTAAAGTCATATGCGAAAAGTGCATGCGTTAAACTCAAAGCAATGCAAAACGATGCGACAGTATTTAATCCGGCGTTTGAAAATGCTTTCGATTGCGTGATTTGCGATGTGCCGTGCAGCGGTGTCGGGGTACTCAAAAATAAACCCGACATTATGCTCAATCGCAAGGAAGAGGACGTTTTGTCGCTTGCCGAATTACAATACAAAATAATTTCGACGGCGGGCAGATACGTTAAACCGGGCGGAACGTTGTGCTACTCGACCTGCACTGTTTTCAAAGAAGAAAACGAGGACGTCGCGAATAAGTTTTTAGCCGATAATCCCGGGTTTGAAAAAACGACGGCAGGTTGCGACAAAGCGCAGGCGGACGAGGACGGATACGTAAGATTATATCCGCAAACTAACGGTTGCGACGGGTTCTTCGTGGCTAAATTCAGGAGAAAAACCAATGACTAATCTTGCCGATTATACAAAGAAAGAACTTGCCGGTATACTGACGAACGAGTACGGAATGCCGGCGTATCGCGCAGGGCAGTTGTACGACGGAATAACGGCGTTTGATTGTTACGACGAGATGACGTCGCTGCCGAAAAAACTGAAAGAACAACTGAGTGAAAAGTATTACGACCGCGCGCTTACGATAGAAAAGAAACTCGTTTCGCGCGACGGTACGGTCAAATATCTTTACAGACTGAACGACGGTAATATAATAGAAGGCGCATTTATGAAACAAAACTACGGCAATACGCTGTGCGTTTCTACGCAGGTCGGATGCCGTATGGGGTGTGCGTTTTGTGCTTCGGGTATCGACGGTCTTATAAGGAATCTTACGGCAGGCGAGATATTGTCGCAGGTGTTGTGCGTCAATCGTGATGCAGGCGGGACGAAAGACAAGCGTGCCGTTACGAATATCGTACTTATGGGCAGCGGAGAGCCGCTGGATAACTATGACGAAGTGACGAAGTTTTTGCGGCTGGTATCGTCGCCCGACGGACTTAATGTGAGCGAAAGGAATATTTCGCTGTCAACTTGCGGACTTGTCGAGAATGTCCGCAGACTTGCAGACGACGGCTTTACGCTTACGCTTACGTTTTCGCTCCATGCAACGACGGACGAGTACCGCAAAAGTATCATGCCGATCGCGAACAAATATTCGATTGCCGAAATCGTGGATGCGGCAAAATATTATTTCGAAAAGACGGGAAGAAGGGTTATCTTTGAATACACCATGATAAAAGGAGTGAATATCAATCATTTCGACGCAGTACGGCTTTGCGAACTGACCAAAGGTTTTCCGTCACACGTCAATCTGATACCGCTCAATCCCGTTAAAGAAAAGAACCTGAAAGGTTGCACCCGCGAAGAGGGCGAGCGGTTCTTGCGCAAACTGACGGAAATGGGCGTAAGCGCGTCAATAAGAAAATCAAAAGGCGCGGACGTGGGCGGCGCGTGCGGACAACTGAGAAGAAGTTACGTCGGCGGTGACAAGTATGAATAACCGCGAGTACAGAGTTATCGAACATAAGTCCGATAAGTTTATAATCGAGTTGGGCGGAGAAATTACGGAAGTTACCGCGCGAGGTAAACTCAAACGTGACGGAGAAATTCTCGTCGGGGATTTTGTTACGCTTGACGAAAGTTCGGACAAACCGATTATAGCCAAGGTCATACCGCGCAAGAATTCGCTGGTAAGACCGGCGGTGGCAAATGTGGATCTCGTCGTTGCGGTTGTAGCGCCGGTCCCAGAAACCGACGGTTTTTTGATAGACAAACTTTTGGTCAACTGCAAAAATGCCGGCGTAGAGTGTCTTATTTGTCTTAACAAGTCGGACGTAGCGACGGGCGAAAAAGAAAGACTGATAAGCGAATACGGAGCGGACGTGTGCGGAGTGGTTGTGACTACGGCTATAAGCGGTGACGCGGCGGAACTTAGACCGTATCTGAAAGGCAAAGTCATTTGTTTTGCGGGACAGTCTGCCGTCGGTAAGTCTACTTTGTCCAACGCCATACTCGGCGATAATTCGCGTGTCGTCGGCGAGTTGAGCGAACGCATCGGGCGCGGTAAAAACACCACGACTTCGGCGCGACTTCTGCACTCACCTGACGGATTCTATTTCGTCGACACGCCGGGATTTTCTGTTCTGGATACGTTCGGTGTGAAGCCCGGCGAACTTGCGCTTTATTACGAAGAATACGTAGATCTTGCCGACGGGTGCAAATTTCATCCGTGCACGCATACGAGCGAACCGGGATGCGCCGTGAAAACGGCTGTAGAAAACGGAAAACTCAATCGGCAAAGATACGAAAGGTACGTAAAAATTTACGGTGAACTAAAAGAAGCCGAAAAGAGGAGAACAAAATGAACCAAACGTTTATTGCGCCGAGCGTATTGTCGGCGGACTTTACGAAAATGGGTGAGGAAGTCGAACGCGTTGCGAAAGCCGGTGCCGACATGATTCATTGCGATGTCATGGACGGAATATTCGTGCCGAATATCAGTTTCGGACCGAAAATGATTGCCGATATTCGCAAACGTACGGATTTGCCGCTTGACGTGCACTTGATGATTACGCGTCCGGAGCGTTATCTCGAAACGTTTGTAAAGGCGGGAGCGGACTATATCACGGTTCATACCGAAGCTACCGATTCGCTTCGGTACTGCCTTGAAAAAATACGCTCGTCGGGAGTGAAGAGCGGCATTGTAATCAGTCCCGACACCGCGCCGGAGCGCATATTCGATTACCTCGATCTTGCGGATATGGTACTTGTTATGAGCGTGTATCCGGGATTCGGCGGGCAAAAATTCATTCCGTCCGCACTCGAAAAGTTGAGAATGCTTTCGGCTGAACTCAATAGAAGAGGACTTTCGGCACGACTCGAAATAGACGGCGGCGTAGGTATCGGAAACGTAGCCGAGATAAAGGCGGCGGGAGCGGATACAATCGTTGCGGGATCTTCCGTGTTCGGCGCGAAAGATACGGCGGAAGCGATTGCCGCGCTCAGAAATGCGTAGAATATGAAGAACGCTATTATATTTCTTAACGGGGATCCGCCGACGAAAGAAGATCTGATCGAAGCGGCGGAACTTGCTGCCGACTCGATTGTAATTTGCGCCGACGGAGCGTATGATTATATCGACGGGATAATCGAACCGAATATTCTTCTGGGAGATTTCGACAGTATTACGAAAGAAGCGGGTTCGATCGGAGCGGAGGTTTTGCGTTATCCGTCCGAAAAGGATTACAGCGACGGTTTTCTTGCCATGCAAACGGCAATAGAAAAAGGTGTCGAAAACGTTTTCGTTTACGGAGCGTTCGGCGGCAGGGCGGACTATGCTTACGTCAATTTGTCGCTTTTATATCAGGCGAAAAAAGCCGGAGTGAAAGCCGCGCTTATCGGCGACGGAAATATCGTTACGCTCGAGAGCGGAAAAATCGAGAAACATGTTCCGATCGGCTCGACCGTTTCGTTCGCACCGTTTTTCGAGTCGGCGCATATACTATCATCGGAGGGGCTCAAGTATCCGCTGCATGACATTACTCTGGATCGCGAACATGCCGATCTCGGAGTTTCAAACGAAGCAACGCGCGAAAACATTGCGATAGTTGCGGAAGACGAGGTGCTGGTCTTTGTCCGAAAATACATACGGGAGCGTCGGCGATGAAAATAATTTGTGTGAAAGCTCCGCGATTTTTGCGCGGATTGTTGAGATTATTATTCGTGAAGAAAGAAGGCTGATCTGAAACTCGCCATTCGTATTTTTTATGCGAATGAATCCGGAAACGGTTTTACGAGAATGAAAAACGCTTACTGCGGTTGATTGACGCAGTAAGCGTTTCGTTTATGTTTTCGGACAAGCAAGAAACGGGAAACTATTCTCCTGTCGGGACAAAAATGCACACAAAAAAGAGCCGCGCAAGGCGACTCCTTTGCGACCGAATTTTTACGCCTTAATCGTTTTTGTTAAGGGTTCTCTGGCAGCGAGTGCAAATGTAATCGTTGGGCTTAAGTCCTTCGATATCCGCGCCCACTTTATGAAGATTAGCGCTGAAAGTACGCTTCGTTTTGCGATTGGAGTGGCTGACGTTATTGCCGCTTACCTTGCCCTTTCCGCACAGCGCGCAAACCTTACTCATAGTGACACCTCCGTTAAAAGGAAAAATTGACTTACCGTGTTATTGTAACACGTTTAAGAGTTTAAGGCAAGCAAAAACGATAACTTTAACGAAATTTTTTTGTTTCATGAGGAGAATCGGGGTATTAAAATGCAAAATATCAACTTTTTTACTAAAAACGGCTTAAAATCCCTTGCTTTATTTGTTAAATTAGGTTAAAATAAATCAGCGGTGTACATATAATTACCGCAGGAGGCAATATGAGCGTCAATACCGTAAACGCTTACGGACGGATCACCGTTACCGAAGAAGCCATAGCCGAGGTAGCCGGAAGTTCCGCTCTCGAGTGTTACGGAGTAGTCGATCTCGTGCCTAAAAATTTGTCCGATAGTTTTTCGGATTTGCTCAAAAGGAAAAAAAATTCGCGCGGCGTCCGCGTGCTTACGAACGGAGACAGAATATTTATCGATCTGTACGTCGTTATGAAATACGGCGTGTCTATCGACGCAGTCGCGCAAACTTTGAAAAAGACGGTCAAATACGACGTCGAAAAGTTCACCGGTATGGTAGTGGACACAATTAACGTGAACGTACTCGGAGTACGCGTTTAATCGCTATTCCATAGTAATAAAGATTTTTTTCTAAAATCCATCGGAGGATAAAATGCAGAAATCCATTAACGGTGCAATGCTTCGTAAAATGATTTTAAACGGTGCAAAGCTCCTTGATATAAATAAAGAACATGTCGACTCTCTTAATGTTTTCCCGGTTCCCGACGGCGATACCGGCACAAACATGTCGCTCACGATGTTTTCGGCGGCAAAAGAAGTTTCGGCTTGCCCCAGCAATAACATCGACGCACTTTGTGGAGCGATGGCAAAAGGTGCATTGAGAGGCGCGAGAGGCAACAGCGGCGTTATTACCAGTCAGATATTGAAGGGAATTTCCGACGTTTTGTCGACCTGTAAAGACGAAATCACTTCCAAAAATTTTGCAAAAGCACTCGCAAAAGGCACTGAAATCGCGTATAAAGCGGTTACCAAACCGAAAGAAGGAACGATACTTACGGTAGTTCGCGCAATGAGCGAACATGCCGAGAAGATAACCAAAAAGAATATCGAGATCGACGATTTCTTTAATCGCATAATAGAAGCCGGCGAGGAAATGCTGAAAAAGACTCCGGAGATGCTTCCCGTGCTGAAAAAAGCCGGTGTTGTAGATGCGGGCGGGAGAGGCTTGCTGATCATTTTCCAGGGGTTCTATCACGTCCTTCTCGGTACGGAAGACGTTTCGCTTGCGTTTGATGACAAAGTTCAGGTCGATGATGAAAAGTACAGCGAAAAGTCGCATTTTGATTATAACGATCTTGCCGATATTGCTTATGCTTATTGCACCGAATTCTTTATAATCAATCTTTATAAAAAAACTACCGAAGCCGATATCGACAAGTTCCGCGAGAACCTGATGACGATCGGTGACTGTGTGCTTGTCATCGGCGATCTTTCGATGGTGAAGGTACACGTCCACACCAACGAACCCGGCGTCGCTCTTACCTATGCGCTCGAACTCGGCGAACTCGACAGATTGAAGATCGAGAATATGCTGGAACAAAATCGCGCGCTTATCGGGCAGAAGAAAGAAGAACTCAAACCTTACGGCATTGTTTCCGTGTGCGCGGGCGAAGGCTTGTCCACGATATTCAAAGATCTTCTGGTCGACAACGTTATCGAAGGCGGTCAGACCATGAATCCGAGCGCGGACGATATCGCAAAGGCTTGCGACAAAGTACTTGCGAAAGATGTGTTCGTTCTTCCCAACAACAAGAATATCATTCTTGCGGCGGAGCAGGCAAAGGCGCTCTCAAAGCGCAAACTTCACATAATTCCTTCGCACAATATTCCGCAGGGCTTGTCTGCCGTGCTGGCGTTCAATCCCGAAGATACCGTTTCCAACAACGAAACGAACATGAACGATGCAATGCAGTATGTTCGTGCCGGTATGGTTACTTACGCCGTTCGTTCTACGCAGGTCGATAATTTCGATCTTAAAGAGGGAGACATCATCGGTATCGACTCCAAGTCCATCGTTGCAAAAGGAGAGAACGTAAACAAGGTTACGACCGAACTTGTAGACAAGATGATGGATAATGAAGTGACTAACATTACGTTATATTTCGGTAACAATGTTTCCGAAGAAGAAGCGACTTCGATTGCGGACGAACTTGCCGCAAAGTATAATAAATGTGATGTCGATATTCATTTCGGCGGACAGCCTTTGTACTACTATATCGTGTCGTTGGAATAACCACGAGGTTATTGTTTAAAATCGCAATGAAAAAGTTATCCACAAAACAGGTGGGTAACTTTTTATTATCGGTTGAGGTTTGCGATAGTGATTGTGAAACACCGTGAAACAATAAATCCACATTGAATTTAGCGGATATCCACGGTAATGTGGATAACTATGTGGATAAGTGTATAACTTTTACAAGTGTCAAACAGTATGAGTTTGAGAAAACTACGACGAGATAACGACGAGCAGTGACTTGAATCGTAGAAAAATAATCCGCTACGCGTTTTCAGACAGAATTTTCGGAGGAACGAATGAAATTTTCCGACATAAAAGGTTTCGGCGAAAAACGAACGGCTGCGCTCAAAGCGGCAGGATTCGATTCTCCGGAAGATCTCATAACATATTTCCCGTCGCGGTATATCGATACGTCCGATCTCACGAAACTCGAAATCGCAAAAGAAGGCGATCGCGCGGTTATTTGCGCTTGCACTCACGAAATGCCGAAAGTCGTTTATATCAGGAAACGCCTTAGTCTTGTAAAAGTCAAATTTGTTTACGACGGAAAGACAGTGTGGTGCAGTTGGTTCAATCAGCCGTTCATGGCAAAAAACATAGTACCCGAAAGATATTACTATATTGCCGGCAAATTAAAGAAGTTCAAGTCGACTTATGAAATCGTCGCGCCGGAACTTATAAAATTCACAGGAAACGAACCGCCCGTTATTCCTTCTTATAAGCCGATAGGAAAAGTAAATTCCGCGCTGATATCCGAGGCGATCAAAGCGGCGTTGAATGCGGTGAGCGTTGACAGTTATATTCCCGACAGAATAAGCGAAAAGTATGAGCTCGGAAACATGGACGAAGCGTTTTCGTCGATTCATTTTCCGAAAAGCATGAGAGAAGTAGTAGCCGCACAAAGATTGTTGTCGATAGAGAGATTATCCTACATGCTTGCGGCGTATTCGCTTATTAAGGCATCGGACAGCGATGCGCGTACCTATATATATAAAGATAAAAAAGCAGAACTTGATGCGGCGGTAGCGTCGCTCCCGTATGAACTGACGTCGGCGCAAAAACGCAGTTTGGATACGCTCGTGAAAGGTTTTTCGTCGAAGAAGAAAGTGAACGCTTTGCTTGAAGGCGACGTCGGTTGCGGTAAAACGGTGGTGGCAATGCTGTGTATGTATTACGCCGCGCTTTCCGGTTATCAGTCCGCACTGATGGCTCCGACCGAAATTCTCGCCAGGCAACATTACCGCAACGCGATAGAATTTCTCGAAAAACTCGGGCTTCGGTGCGGATATATTTCCGGAGCGATGACAAAACGCGAACGCGACGAGGCGTTGTTTAATATCTCGGCGGGCAATTACGATTGCATATTCGGCACTCACGCGATCATTTCCGACGACGTAAAATTCGAGAATTTGTCGCTTGTTATTGCCGACGAACAACACCGTTTCGGCGTTGCGCAACGTGCGGCACTGGAAAACAAATCAAAAGGAGCCGATGCGATCGTTATGTCCGCAACGCCTATTCCGAGGACGCTTGCGCTCACGTTATTTGCGGATCTCGACAGACTCGTCATTGACGAATTACCTGCCGGTAAAGCGAAGATTACCACCAGAATTGTTCCGCGCGAACGGGAAAAAGGTATGTGGGATTACATTGCGGCAAAAACTGCCGGCGGTGAGCAAACATATATTGTTGTACCGAGAATTTCCGGCGACAACGATGACGAAAAGAATAATGCGGAAAAAATTTACGATCGTTATAAATCGCGTTTCGGCAGCGATATTGCACTTGTGCACGGACAGCAAAAGGAAACCGAGCGAAACGAAAATATGCGTAAATTTGCAGCGGGCGAAGTAAAAATACTCGTTGCCACAACGGTAATAGAAGTAGGAATCGATGTCGGAAAAGCCACGACAATGGTAATTTACGATTCGGACAGGTTTGGACTTTCGCAACTCCATCAACTTCGCGGAAGAGTCGGGCGAGGCAAAATAGATTCATTCTGTTTCGTTCTCTCGTCTACTGACAATCCGGACACTCTGGCGCGGCTCGATAAGTTTATTTCGTGCTCCGACGGATTCGAACTTGCCGAATACGATTTCCGTGCGCGCGGTGCGGGCGATTTTATCGGGTATAGCCAGCACGGTAACGGCGGAAGTTTCCCGTCCGATCCCGATCTGATCGCGCTATGCAAATCTATAAAAGAAGATATGTTGCTCGATCCTGTCGCCGTTGACAAAATCAAAAAATCTTTGTCAGGCGGGAAGAGTGAATTCTTCAATAAATTGACGCTTAACTGATGAGTTTAATTAACTTCCCTGTATGGAAAATTGCTGATATGTTAAAATTTAATAACTCCAGAAGAAACTTCGGAAGTGTTGCGGTTTCCGAAGCTTTTTATCGTCTTTTTTTTGTAAAAAATGCTTGACAGTCAGGAATAAGGTAATTATAATATAGATATACTAGTAAAAAGGTAGGGATTGGATTGAAACTGTCTACACGTGCTCGTTACGGGCTGAGGATAACGTTTCTGATCGGTTTAGCTTATGATAAACCGGTTTCGCTTTCCACGCTCGTAAAGCAAACCGACCTCAGCGAAAAATATCTCGGACAACTTCTTATAATGTTGAGAAAAGGCGAGATAGTCGATAGCGTAAGAGGCGCGCAAGGCGGCTATTATCTTTCCCGACCGCCCGAACAGGTGAGCGTCAAAGAAGTGCTTGCCGCGCTCGGGGATTCGTTCGATATCACCGATTGCGTGGGCGGGAATTGTCCCGACGCGTATTGTCCGAACAGGATTATATTCAAGAGGTTGTACGAAGGCATAGATAATTTTCTGGCGTCCGCTACGATTGGCGATATGATTAAAGATTACAGTTGTGTGAGGTAATATGAAAAGAATATATCTTGACCATTCGGCAACGACTCCGCTCGATCCCGAAGTGCTGAAAATCATGATGCCGTACTTTACGGAAAAGTTCGGTAACGCAAACAGCATGCACGCATCCGGACAGGAAAGCGCGTATGCCGTAGACGAAGCGCGAAGAAAGATCGCGTCGCTTATCGGAGCAAAGCCCACGGAAATTTATTTTACTTCCGGCGGTACCGAGGCTGATAACTGGGCAATCAAAGGCATGGCGATGAAGATGCGCGAAAAGGGTAATCACATCATCACCAGCAGTATTGAACACGCCGCGATTCTTGCGTCGTGTAAACAACTTCAGGAGTTTGGTTTCGAGATTACTTATTTACCCGTAGATAACAAGGGTAAAGTCAAACCCGACGATTTGAGAAATGCGATTACGGATAAAACGATTCTCGTGTCCGTAATGCTCGCCAACAATGAAATCGGAACGATCGAGCCGGTTAGAGAACTGGCGGAAATCGCGCACGAGCGCGGAGTTTTCTTCCATACCGATGCCGTACAGGCGATGGGTGCGATACCGGTGAACGTTCGGGATCTCGGTGTCGACCTTATGTCTTTCTCCGGACATAAATTTTACGGACCGAAGGGCATCGGCGTTCTTTATATAAAGAGCGGTACAAAACCCGACAAGTTTATGACCGGCGGGCATCAGGAACGCACGATGCGTGGCGGTACGACCAACGTTCCGGCGGTAGTCGGCATGGCGGCGGCTCTCGAAAAAGCAATCAATCACCTCGACGATAATTACGTTTATATTAAAGGAATGAGAGATCGTTTCGTCGAGCGTGTCAAAAAAGAGATCCCGTATGTCGTATACAACGGCGACGAAATCGACCGTTTGCCGCAGAATGCAAACTTCTCGTTTGAATTTATCGAGGGCGAATCGATACTTATGTCGCTCGACCTTGCGGGTATTGCATGTTCATCCGGTTCGGCTTGCTCGTCCGGATCGCTCGAACCGTCGCACGTTCTTCTTGCCACCGGACTTCCGATAGAGAAGGCTCACGGTTCGATAAGATTCAGTTTCGGACGTGACAACACCATGGAAGAAGTCGATTACACCGTGGATAAACTTAAAGAAATTGTAAATAAACTGCGCGACATGTCGCCGCTGTTTTATGAATTCAAAGGAGAAACCAAAAATGTATAACGAACGCGTCGTAAAAGAATTTCAGAATCCGCACAACGTGGGCGAGATGAAGGATGCCAATGCCGTCGGTACCGTAGGTAATGCCGTTTGCGGCGATATTATGAAAATCTACATGAAGATCGAAAACAATATCATCGAGGACGTCAGTTTCCAGACGTTCGGTTGTGCTGCCGCAATAGCTACAAGTTCGATCGCGACCACCATGATTAAAGGCAAGACCGTGGACGAAGCTCTCAAGCTTACCAACGCGGAAGTCGTTGAAAAACTCGGCGGACTCCCCGCGCAAAAACTGCACTGCTCGGTTCTGGCGGAAGAAGCGATCAAAGCGGCGATCAACGATTATCTTACAAAATACAAGGCGGAGCATCCCGAAGCGTAATTCCGTAAAAAGACGTTAAATTTTTACAAATATTTCCTTATAATTATTTTTTTTTGCGTTATAAACCGACGATTAAACACGCAAAATAATCGTAGGAGGTATTTATGAAAGATTTGTTTTTAGGTATTACTATCGGCGCGGTTGCCGGTGCAATGATTGCTTCCAACCCGAAAGCCAGAAAGATGGCGAGCAAGGTAAAAAGCAATATGACGGACATTTGTAATTGCGACGGTAACGACAAGTCGCAGAGCGAAAAGCCGGGTGCCGGCGATTGCGGATGCGGTTGCGGAGAATAAGTAACGTATTGTCAGATTAAATTATGACAGTTTGAAAAT
>CAKQVV010000022.1 GCA_934277845.1 uncultured Clostridia bacterium | reverse complement strand
AGTCGCAGCAACCGTTGCGGCAGCGGAAGAGGAAGAAGCCGACGAAGAGGCGAAAATCCACGCGTTTATCGACGACATTATGTCCGAACTCGGCGGCGCGACCAAAGAATTGTTCTCTTACCGCGTGATCGGTCGCAACTACGGCGCGATGAACACGATGAAAGACGTGCGCGATTACGCGACCGAAAAAGATTTTCTCGATGATTTCTTCAAGAACGCAAACCGTTTCTACAAACCGTTCAACGCCGAGATCTTCACGGTACTTTACAACCGTCAGAAACAGAACAAGCGCGGCAACGAACTCAGCAAACTCAACGTAAGATACGCCAACGCGCTTTACTACTACAGAAAAGACGATCCGACGCTGGTGGGCAAGACGATTATGTTGCTTAAAGACGACGTCGATTACCAACTCGGAAAAGACAGCACCTACCTTACCAAAGTGCCGTCGCTGAAAAAACTTATTCTTATATATTCTTCAAGAGGCGATTACGACGAGGCTATCGAGTATTGCGACAAAGCCGTCGAACGCAAAATATACGACGTAAGACAAAGCGGTTTCGAGCCGAGGCGCAAAGCGCTTATCGAAAAGCGCGAGCGTGCCGAAGCGAGAAAAGCAAGAGCGGCTAAGAAATTAGCGGCAAAACAGTAAAGGAGGGTCAGTACACAATGACTAAACGCGTAAAGAAATTATTGATCGCGTTGACGATCGGTATCGTACTCATCACCGCCGGCATTATTTCCGGCGTGTGCGTGATCAATTCGAGCCTGTCTAAACGCCCGACCTACGTTTCTACGGCCGAAGAACTCGTTGCCGCAATCAACGACGGGATCGACAAGCCGATAGTACTCAATAACGACATAACCGTTCACGGCGATCTCACAGCGAACAAGTTGTTCGACCTCGAAATGAACGGACACGATCTCCGCGTCATCGGCAAGTTCACCATCAAGACCGATTCCGCGGACGAAATGTATCTGTGCGACGGCAAAACGCAGATCAAAAAGCGCGAAAAAGTCCAGGCCGATCAGGTCGAAATCGATGCCGTAAACGCCACCATCACCTGGAACGCGAACGTGCAGTTGAAAGACGGCTACACCGCGGACGACTTCGTGGTATCCGCCGCCGATCACTCGTTCATCTTCAACGGCTTGATGCTCGGCAAGGGCGGCGAAGCGGGCAAGACCGCTATGACCGTCAAACAGGGCAGAATCGTGGTTTCCGAAAAAGACGAGGACGTCAAGGCTCCTGCCGAAATCGTAGTCCCCTCGGATGCGAAAGACGTTCTTATCGAAAATAAGACTTCCGACGACGTGAACATCAAGGCTTCGACTTCCGTATCGGTATCCGGCAGCGTTTCCGTCGACGTCGACGAGAAAGCCGAGGACGTCAAAATCACCGCGCCGAGCGGCGACTCCAAAGTCACGATCAAATCCGGCACGGTTTCTTCCGTTGACGCGGCAGGCTCCGAAGTCATCGTCGACAAGGGAGCGACCGTCACCGATAAAGTAACCGCGGGCAAGGTTGAAAACAACGGCACAGTCGGTGAAATCGAAGCAGGCGAAGTTGTCGACAATTCCGTCGCTATCCGCAAGGAAGACAAGAAAGCCGAACTCGACGCTTACGCAAGAGCGAAAGGTAAAGATAACTATACCGTAAACGCTTGGGAAGCAGTCAAAACTGCCGTCACCGCAGGTAACGCCGCGATCGATGCCGCCGCCGATATTGCAGGCGTAGACGCCGCGTTTGAAACCGCGAAAGCGAATATCGACGCAGTCAAGACCATTGCAACCGAACTCGGCGAATACAAGGCAACCGGGAAAGCCGCGCTCGAAAAGTACGCGACCGACAAGGGCGAAGCGAACTACACCGCCGATAACTGGAATGCAATTCGGTCCGCAGTCACCGCAGGTAAGTCCGCGATCGACGCCGCCGCGGACAAAGGCGCGGTCGACAAGGCTTACGACGAAGCCGTTGCAAGCATCGACGCAGTCAAGACCGTCGCAACCGAACTCGACGAATACAAGGCAACCGGGAAAGCCGCACTCGAAACTTACGCAAACGGCAAGGGCGAGGCGAACTACACCGCAGATAACTGGACGGCAATTCAGTCCGCAGTCACCGCAGGTAAGTCCGCGATCGACGCTGCCGCAAACGAAGCTGCAGTCGATGCCGCTTATAATGCCGCTGTCGCTAATATCGATGCAGTAAAGACTATCGTGCAACAACTTGCCGATAAGAAAGCGGAAGTGGCGCAGAGCCTCAAAGCCGCTTACGACGGTATTGATCTCACGCTTTACAGAGAAACGGAAAAGAACGCAATCACCGCCAAGTACGAAGAACTCAAAGCGGCAGTCAACGCAGTTACCGACATTGCAAATCTGCCGGGAACGTTCGTTACCGACTTCAACGCGTTCGTTGCGACGCAAAAGACCAACGCTCAGTTGACTGCGGAAGAACTCGCGGCAAAGAAGACCGAAGTAATTGCGGCACTCGACGCCGAGTACGCAAAATACAAACAAGCCGATTACCGCGAGGCACAGTGGAAGAATATCACCGCTGCTTACGACACCGCGAAGAACGGCATCAACGCAGTCACTGATATTGCAAACCTGCCGGGTAACTTCGTCGCAACCTTTACGACAACCGCATCGGCGCAGAAGACCGACGCACAGTTGACCGCCGAAGAACTTGCTGCAAAGAAAGTCGAAGTCATCGGCAAACTCGATGAAGCCAAGGCTCGTTACGCCGAAGCCGACTACCGCGAGGCACAGTGGAAGAATATCACCGACGCTTACGATGCAGCAAAGAACGGTATCAACGCTGTCACCGATATTGCAAACCTGCCCGGAACGTTCGTTGCCGACTTTACGACCGTTGCCGACGCGCAGCCTACCGACGCGGATCTTATTGCCGACGAACTCGCGGCAAAGAAAGCGGAAGTAATCAGAACGCTCGACACCGAGTACGCTAAATATAAAGAATCCGATTATCGTGCGGCAGAGTGGACGAGAATTACCGACGCGTATAACACCGCAAAGAACGGAATCAACGCAGTCACGGAAATCACCGCGCTCCCCGGCAATTTCGTGGCAACCTTTACGGCGACCGCATCGACGCAAAAGACCAACGCGCAGTTGACCGCCGAAGAACTTGCTGCAAAGAAAGCGGAAGTAATCAGAACGCTCGACACCGAGTACGCAAAATATAAAGAAACCGATTATCGTGCGGCAGAGTGGACGAGAATTACCGAAGCATATAATACCGCAAAGAACGGAATCAACGCAGTTACGGTAATCACCGAACTCCCCGGTAATTTCGTGGCAACCTTTACGGCGACCGCATCGGCGCAAAAGACCAACGCGCAACTTACCGCGGAAGAACTCGCGGCAAAGAAAGCGGAAGTAATCACAACGCTCGACACCGAGTACGCGAAGTACGACGAAGCCGACTACCGCGAAGCAGAGTGGACGAAGATCACCGAAGCATACAATACCGCAAAGAACGGCATCAACGCAGTTACGGTAATCACCGCGCTCCCCGGCAATTTCGTGGCAACCTTTACGGCAACCGCATCGGCACAAAAGACCGACTTTGAACTTTATCAATCAGAGAACAAGACCGCGATTAACGAATATGCCGACAACAAGGGCGAAGATAATTACTCCGCGGCAAAATGGACGGCAATTCGGGAATACGCAGACGCGGCTTGCGACGCTATCGACGCGGCAACCGACAAGAATACCGTAGATACCGCAGTCGCCGACGCGAAGAGAAGTATCGACGGCGTTACGCTCGCAGTCGTTAAACTCGACGGAAAGGGCCATGATTCGCTCGCCGATGCAATCGCGGCAATCACTACCACCGAAGAACATACGATTAAGTTGCTTGCCGACGTGATCGACACGACAGCTACCGAATACGCGTTCGACGGCGTAACCGTCACACTCGACCTCAACGGTTACACGATGGACGGCGTTGCAAACGGCGCAAGCGCAAAAACTCATTACGTTTACGCTGTCAACGGCGCGGTACTCACCGTCACCGACGGTAGCGAAGCAAGGACCGGCAAAATTACCGCTTCTTACGGTGCGAACTCCCCGCTTAGCGTTCTCCACGCATCGAACGCGAAGATCGTTCTCGACGGCGGCATTATCGAGGCGCACGACGCTAACTTCGGTATGATCGGCGTGCTCGTTGACGGCGGCGAATTCGTGATGAACGGCGGTGAAGTCAAGTCCGAAACGTTTAATAACAGAAGAGGCTATGCAATCAGCGTTACAAGCGGTGCCACGGCAACCATTAACGGCGGTTTCGTGAACGTTGTATCCGACAGTTTGAACATGCTTGTAAAAGGTGCTTTGACCGTTACAGGCGGTACGTTCAGCAAAGAAGTAGAGCAGAAATATCTCCCGAAAGGATATGCTTGTTTCAAGAACGAGAACGGCGCCTACGTCGTCAAGGGCGGATACACGATCGGCATCGGCGAAATCAACTACGATACGCTTTCCGAAGCAATCGCTGCTGCAAACACCGGCGACGTAATCAAGATTTACGACGATATTACCGAGAACGAAGGCAATATCAAATACATTATCGACAAAGCGATCACCGTCAGCGGCGTAATCGTCGGCGGCGTTAAACCGGTAATCAACGGTACCTTCGCGATCGATATCAACGGCGTGTCCGACGGCACCGACGTGGTGACGATCGAAAACCTCGAAATCGTCCACAACGGCGTTTACGTCAAGGACGGTTGGACGCAGGATACCAAGGGCGCGGTAGTGTTGCAGGACGGCGGTCTTACGCTGAAAAACAACTATATCCACCTCGTAAATCCCGCTCCGGCTAACGTAAGCAATTCGCCTTCCGGCTTGCAGCTTACGAGAAGAGGCACGTCCGTATCTACCGGCGCAATCACCGTCAGCGGCAACACGTTCGGCGCATATCCGAAGTACAGCGACAAGACCAACACCATCGCGACCGCAATTCAGGTTTCGCGTAACTACACCTTGAGCGGAGTGCTTGTCTACGGCGGACTCGAAGTCGACGACGAAAAGATCTACACCGGAAACAAGTACGAGAACACCGACGGCAACGCACAGTACGTTCTCTACGGTAACTTCGACTTTGCTGCTGACAAACGCGGCTACACCTACGTTGTGTTCGGCGACGTGTTCGCTTACAACCGCGACGGCGGAGATCTCCTCGCCGGCGGCAAGATGATTATCGCTCGCAGCTTTACGCTCACCGATAAAGTCTACGACGTAAAGGCGGGCACCGAACTCGTTATCGAAAGCGGCGCAACCCTGAACGGCAACGGACTTACGCTCAACGTTTACGGCACTCTCACCGTCAAAGGCAAGATCGAGAACACGAATATCGTCTACGGCGATGACGCTTCGAGAACTATTTACCTCAACGGTTCGGAAGTCGACGACAGCACCGTGTTCGATGAAAATGCGGAATACGTAATCGACATCACAAACAAAGACGACACCGGTGCGTTCGCTATTGCGGCTGCGGCGAAAGTCAAGAAGATGACGATTAACCTCAAACTTTATTCGGGCAATCTCAATATTACCGACGCAATTACTGTTGTCAGCCCGATTGTTGTCAACGGCTACGGCGCGGTTAAGAATACGGCTAAAAAGACTCCGTTCAACGTGACCGCAGACACCGCGTTTATCGTCAAGTCCGGTTCGCTCGAACTCAACAAGATTGAACTTGAACATACCGGCACTTCCGAGGGCGAAAAGAACTTCATCGTTGCGGATGCGAATGCCAACGTGACCGTCGACCTCGCTACCGTTGCTTTCGTTGCTACTGCCGACAATACCCGTTTCTTCAACGTGGCTTCCGGCGCAACGTTCAACCTGAACTTCGTCGACGACGGCAGCACGTTCAAAGTAAATACTTCGACCATGGTTGCGACCGCCGACGTCTTTACCGTCACGAAAGTAGAGGACGGCGCGGGCTACGTAGGGGCGGATTACTACGGCAACAACTTCGCGGCGCACAACCGTGACGCTTACTCGACCGTGAACGTGACCGACAAGAACGGCAACGCGCTGTTCAATATCGAAAACGCGATCGTGACCAAGGGCGACGAAACTCCGACCTACTACGTTGCGACCGGCGCGGGACTTAAAACCGCAATTACTTCCGGTGCGGATTACGTCAAACTTATGGACGACGTGGTCGGCAGCGGCGAAAGCGACACCGACGTTACCGTTACGGCAAAGACCGGCGATCTCGAAACCGTGATCGACCTCAACGGCAAACAGTTCGGTTACGAACTCAATCTCTCGACGATCGTCCTTAACGACGCGAAGAAATACGAAGATACCGGTTACACCTTAAAGGTTACGATCAAGAACGGCAAGATCGGTACCGAAAGCGGCTACAATCAGGACGCTGCGAAAGGTCAGCTTTACTACGGCGTACTTTGCCAGGGTAACGGCGTCGACCTTACGCTCGAAAACGTCGAATCGTCCGCTTACTACGGCGGACTGTACGCAAACGGCGCATGGAAAGATAACGTAATCACCGCAACCGATTGCAAGTTCGCAAGCACGATTGCAGGCTACGGCGCGTACCTGCCCGGCAAGAACACCTACAATTTCACGAACTGCACGTTCTCCGGCTCGGTCGGCGTGTATATCAAGAGCGGCGATACCACGTTCACCGATTGTACGATCAACGGCAACGGCGAATATGAAAAACCGACCTATAACGGCAACGGTGCAAACGGCGGCGGCGCGGGCGTCGTTGTCGACAGTACAACCGGCTACCAGACTCCTATGACCGTGACCGTAAAGGGCGGATCGATTACTTCCGTAAACGGCTACGCGATCGAAGAAGTTTCCAACGCAAAAGCCAACGCCGATAAGATTTGCTACTCGACCGTTTCCGTCGACAAGACCGCTGTTCTTACCGGTAAACTCGGCAAAGTTTCCAGCGAAAACGGCACCGTAAGAGTAGAGGGCGAAAACGGCGAAACCACCGCTTACGCTTCCACCGGCGCGGGCGTAGTCAACGCAATGGCAAACGGCGGCACCGTTGTTCTCACCGACGACGTTACCGGCACGGGAAAAGATACCGACGTCACGATCGCGGCTGTGGACGGCAACGTCGAAACCACGCTCGATCTTAACGGCAAAACGCTCGGTTACGAACTCAATCTCTCGACGCTTACCGATGGTAAAGACAACGGCAACACGCTGAAAGTCACTATCAAGAACGGTAAAATCGGCACCGAAAGCGGTTACAGCAACGAAGATGCCGACGGCAAGAAGGGCACGCTGTTCTACGGTTTGCTCCTCGAAGGCAACGGTCTTGATCTTACGCTCGAAAAAGTCGAATCGTCTGCTTACTACGGCGGCTTGTACATGAACGGCACGTGGAAGAATTACAAAGTCGTTGCAAACGATTGCGTATTCAACTGTGTAGCGGGCAACGCCGCATACTTTGCGGGTTACACCGTAGCGGAATTCAACAACTGCACGTTCACCGGCTCGATGGGCGCGTATGCAAAATGCGGCGACATCACCTTCAACGATTGCACGCTCACCGGCAAACTTCCTTACGAGAAACCGACCTATAACGGAAACGGCGCAAACGGCGAAGGCAACGGCTTTACCGCCGACAGTTGCGTGGGTTATCAGCAGCCGCTCACCGTCAGGTTCAACGGCGGATCGGTTACTTCCGAATACGGCTATGCGATAGAAGAAATCTCCACTGCAAAAGAAGGCGTTGAGAAAGTTTGCTACTCGACCGTTACGGTCAGCAAAGAAACCGTACTTACCGGCAAACTCGGCAATGTACAGAGCGAAAACGGCACGGTTACCATAGTTGCCTAATCGCGAATAAAACCAAATACTTAAAAGACCGAAGTCGCGCGCTTCGGTCTTTTTCGCGTATATGGACAATTATTTCTCTCATAGTATAGGATTTCGCGTAACAAATGTCATTGCGTAAACGTCATTGCGCAAACATCATTGTACAAGCGGCATGGCAATAACATTCTGATCCGAATGACGAGGCGACAGTATGGCTTCGCGGTTTATTTTAAATAATAACGCGCACTTTTTGTTTTTGTACGTCATTCAGAGGAGCAAGGCATAGCCTCGACCATTAAGAGGCTATGTCTTGCGACGTGGAATCCCCCGCATGGAGCGAACGCTGTCCTTAAAACTCAAATCGCTCGGGTGAGTGAAAACCGTTGAAAAATCGCGAAAATTGTGCTAAACTTTAACTAAAATTAAGGCAAACGCATTATAATCGGATTGAATAAATAACGGACGGTGAACGGAATGAAACTGTTACTTGCGGAAGACGAGGTCGATCTTTCCGCGGCGATCAAGCAAATACTCGAAATCGGCGGCTATGCGGTCGACGCGGTTTTCAACGGCAACGACGCGTTGTACTATGCGACCGACGGCAGTTACGACGGAGTGATACTCGACGTCATGATGCCGGGCATGGACGGCATAACGGTCGTGCGCAAACTTCGCGAGCGCGGCGTCGGCGTGCCGGTGCTTATTCTCACCGCGCGTGCCGAAACCGACGACAAGGTGCTGGGACTGGACTCGGGTGCGGACGATTACCTTACAAAACCGTTCGTGGTGAAAGAACTGCTTGCACGCGTCCGCGCGCTTACGAGAAGAAAGGGCGAAACGCTGTCGCCCGTGTCGTTCGGCGGAGTTGCGCTGGATCCCGGCACAAGCGAACTGCGCGGAACGGGCGGAGCGGTGCGGCTTACGAGCAAAGAGTATCGCCTTATGGAGTACCTTATCCGCAATCACAACGCGGTATTGTCCACCGAGCGGATTTTCGGTCAGGTCTGGGACAGCGACGCGGATGCGGAACTCAACGTCGTGTGGGTGTTTATATCCGCGCTTCGTAAAAAGTTGAACAAAATAAGCGCGAATTGCGAAATCGTTGCGGCGCGCGGCGTCGGCTATCGTCTGGAGGAGAAGAAATGATAAAAAAACTTCGCGGAAAGTTTATTCTCGTCACGATGCTGTCCGTTTTTTGCGTGCTTGCGGTGATCATGACGGCGATCAATGTCGTCAACTACGGCAAGGTAGCAAGTTACGCCGATTCGGTACTGGACGTATTGTACGCCGGCGGAGGAAAATTCCAAAGTTCCGGTCAGCCGGCGCCGGACGGCGATGATATGAAACCCGACGAAAAAACTGACGACGATGACGACGACGATGACGACGACGATGACGACGAGCGCAAGCCGATGCCCGGCATGAACCGCGAAACGCCGTATGAAACGCGCTATTTCACGGTTAAATTCGGAGATACGGGCGCGGTCGCGGACGTGGGGAGCATAGCCGCCGTATCGGGCGAACGGGCTGTCAAACTTGCAGCGCAAGCGGCGAATAAACGCACGAACCGCGGTTATATCGGGATTTACAGGTATTACGTCGCGGATGACGGACAATTCGTGCTGTTCGTCGATTGTGCGCGGCAAAAGGACACCGCCGACACTTTTTTCGTCACAAGTCTGTGGATTTCCGGCGCGGGACTGGTCGCCGTGTTCGTGCTGATACTGTTTCTTTCAAAACTCGCCGTGCGGCCTATCGCAGAGAGTTATGAAAAGCAAAAACGCTTTATCACCGACGCAAGCCACGAACTGAAAACGCCGCTGACGATAATTTCGGCGAACAACGAGTTGACTGAACTTACCGGCGGCGAAACGCAATACACCGCTACGATATCCGCGCAGGTCGAGCGCATGACCGCTATGATCAAGAACCTGACCGCGCTTGCACGCCTCGACGAAACGGAAAAACTTCAACAAAAGACCGAGTTTTCGCTGTCCGACGCGCTGTCCGGGACTGCCGATTCGTTCCGCGCGGCAGTAGAAAAGGGCGGCAGGGTGTTTTTATCCGAAGTTGCGGACGGACTCGTGACGACAGGCGACGAAACTCTCATGCGTCAGGCGTTCTCGATCATTCTGGAAAACGCGTCCAAATACGCGCTAACGAAAGTAAAACTTACTGCCGTCCGCGCCGGCAAAAATATCGTCGTCGAGTGCGAGAACGACGCCGACGGAATTACTCCGGGCGACCTTAACCGCTGTTTCGAGAGATTTTACCGTTCTGGCGAGGCTCGCGCGTCCGAAATCCACGGCAACGGCGTGGGGTTGTCTATCGCAAAGTCGATAGTCGAACTTCACGGCGGCGAAGTCACCGCGCTCGGAAAAGACAACGGCATGTTCGTTATCCGCATGACGCTGCGTTCGGCGAAATAGGATCGGTATTATAATTTAAAACGAGAAGTCGGCGTTTTACAACGTCATTCAGAGCAAAAAAAGGTAATTGACCGAAGATCGGGGCAATTATCTTTTTTTTGCGTGGAATCCCCGGCATGGAACGATTGTTTTCTTTTAAATAATCCCGAAAAATTTTGTATCTTTAAGTTAAATTTAGTTTGAGCATTTATAATGTAAGAAAAAACGGAGGTAAAGTCGAATGTGTATATGCGTTTTTCAAAGATACGAGCTTAAATATATCCTGACGCCCGATCGGTACGCGGCGGTGATTGCAAGCGCTTCGGAAAAACTTCGTCCCGACGAGTACGGCAGGACGACGATACAAAGTCTTTACTACGATACCGACGACTACCGCCTTATCCGCCGCTCGATCGAAAAGCCGGAGTACAAGGAAAAATTGCGGCTTCGCAGTTACGGACTTGCGGGAGCGCACGATAAGGTTTTTATGGAACTGAAAAAGAAATGCTGCGGGATCGTGTACAAGCGTCGGATAGAAACTACGCCCGACGCGCTGGAAAGAGGCGACGAGGGGAATGGACAAATCGCAAAAGAAATCGACTATTTCCGGCGGTTCTATGGCGATCTCAAACCCAAAGCCCTGCTGATTTACGACCGCGAAGCCTACTTCGGCGACGGCGATCTGCGGGTTACGTTCGATCACAACGTGCGTTACAGGACGAGAGCGCTGACGCTGGACGCGGGGCTTAACGGCACGCCGCTGTTTACGGGCGGTGAGGTGCTGATGGAGATAAAGACGGGCACGGCGATACCGCTGTGGCTGACGAAAATTCTCACGACGGAGAAAATTTACAAGACTTCGTTTTCAAAGTACGGTACGGCTTACGAAAGAGAAGCCGCAGAAAAATTACTGGAGGTAAAGAAAGTTGGATAATTTTTTTGCAAGTGTTTTTAACGGGACTACGGCTACTGCCGGCAACTTCTTTTTGTGCGTTGCTGCGGCGTTTGCGGCAGGGATCGCGTTCGCGTTTATATGTTGTTTTCGTTCGCAATCGAGCAAAAGTTTTTTTATAACCACAGCATTATTGCCGATGACCGTTGCGGTGGTGATAATTCTCGTCAACGGAAATATCGGCGCGGGCGTGGCGGTAGCGGGCGCGTTTTCGCTGGTGCGTTTCCGTTCGGCTGCCGGCACGGCTAAAGAGATCTGCATAATCTTCGCGGCGATGACCGCTGGACTTGCGTTCGGCATGGGGTATCTTGCCTACGGCGCGATATTCGCTTTGGTGGCCGGCGGCGCGATCGCGGTGTTCTCTGCAACGAAGATCTGGGAAAAGAAACCTTCGCCGAAAGAGAAAAAACTGCGTGTGACGATCCCCGAAGACCTCGATTACACCACGGTTTTCGACGAAGTTCTGGGCGAATATGCCGAAAAGTACGAACTTGTGAAAGTCAAATCCGTCAATATGGGAAGTATGTTCAGGGTGAGTTATTGCGTGACGCTGAAAAATCCCGCGGACGAAAAGAAAATGCTGGACGAAATCCGCACGAGAAACGGCAATCTCGAAGTGATGCTGGAGCGCACCGACTTTGAACCGGCAGAACTGTGATAAGGATTAAAACGCGACCGAACGCCTCGGCGACGCGACCGAACGTTTTTTATAAAACGAGGAGGCTTATTATGCAAAAAATAAAGAACAAAGTTTCAGTAATTATTCTTGTGTTTATACTTGCGTTTTCGCTCACCGCGCTTTGCGCTTGCGGCGAAACGAACGGCAACGCCGGCAGCACGGACGGAAGTATTGCAAATACGGGCAGCGGTACTTCCGACACCGTGGTCATGCCCGACAGCGCAAGTATGTTTACCGACGCAGACAAAACGCCGTCGTTCGACGAAGAGTCTGCCGTGACCATCGCGCTTGACGGAAACGCGGCGACCGCAAGTTCCGACGCCGTGACGGCGGCGGACGGTAAAGTCACCATATCTTCGCCCGGAGCGTATGTCGTGAGCGGAACCGGCAATAACGTTTCGATAATCGTGGATTTGCCCGCCGATACTACCGAAAAAGTACGGCTCGTTCTCGATAACGTCAGTATAACCAACGATGATTTTGCCGCGATTTACGTCAAGAACGCAGATAAAACGTTTATTATATTAAAAGGCGAAAACGCGCTCGGCGTTACCGGCGATTTCGTGACTATCGATGAAAACAAAGTCGACGGTGCGGTGTTCTCGAAAGACAATATCGTGTTTCAGGGCGACGGCAGTCTGACGATCGCGAGTTCCGGGCATGGTATCGTCGGCAAAGACGACGTGAAATTTACGGGCGGCACGATTTCGGTAACTGCCGCAAATCACGGCGTCGATGCAAACGACAGCGTGCGCATTGCTTCGGCAAACGTAACGATAGTTTCCGGGAAGGACGGCGTGCACGTCGAGAACACTTCGGATACAACTAAAGGTTATTTCTATATGGAGAGCGGTTATCTTAAAATTACCGCAGGTTACGACGGAATCGACGCAAGCGGCACAGTACAAGTGACGGGCGGCATTACGGATATTACGACAGGAGGCGGGAGCGGAAAGACGCTCTCGTCTTCGGGCATATCCGCAAAGGGAATAAAAGCGACGTGCGATATGCTTATCTCGGACGGCACGATAACCGTAAACAGCGCGGATGACAGCGTACACTCGAACGGCACGATCGCGATCATCGGCGGCACGCTTAATCTTTCCAGCGGTGATGACGGCGTGCACGCCGACACTTCGCTCACGGTTTCGGGCGGCACGATCACGATAACAAAGAGTTGTGAAGGGCTCGAAGCGCAGAATATCGGTATTTCGGGCGGCAAGATAAGTGTTAAAGCGAGTGATGACGGGCTTAATGCCGCCGGCGGCAACGATTCCTCGTCGATCGGCGGCAGACCGGGACAGAACAGTTTCAATACGGCCGCGACTTGCTTTATCACGATTTCGGGCGGAGAACTCTATGTCAACTCAAGCGGCGACGGCATCGACTCCAACGGTAATATCACCGTCACCGGCGGCACGACGATAGTGGAAGGACCTACTTCAGACGGCGACGGCCCGCTCGATTCCGACGGCACGGCGACCATTACCGGCGGCACTTTCGTTGCGATCGGCTCGCAGGGCATGGCGATGAATTTCGTTTCCGCAAATCAGGGCAGCGTTCTTCTGTCGGTGGGCTCGCAGAGCGCGGGTACGACTATCGCGCTGACCGATTCGGACGGCAATACGCTGTTCACGATGACGACTGTCAAGTCCTACGCTTCGGTACTGATTTCCGTTCCCGACATGGTAAAGGGCGGCACTTACACGCTTAAAGCCGGTTCGTTCTCGCAATCGGTGACGCTTTCGTCGCTAGTGTACGGTTCGTCGTCCGGCATGGGCGGCGGCAATCCCGGCGGCGGTCGTCCGGGAGGAAGAATGTAGCCGGAATATCCCTGAAAAAGAAAGCCGTTCCCGGGTTGCGGGAGCGGTTTTTCGGTGTTTCGCTCCTTAAAAAACTCGGGAAAAATTTTCCGAAAAATATTTATCGCAAAATGCTTGACAAAACCTGTATTAAACTGTTATTATTTTATAATGTTATATTATGCGGTTTTCTCGGCTTTTATAAAGTCGTCGCCGCGTCTTAAAATAGAAAAGTAACATTCTAAGGAGAGAACGAATGTCCGTCAGAACTATCAGGAAGGTCAAGTATGGAAACACGGAAAGACGTTCTTTTGCGCAGGTTCGCGAGGTTTGCGAAATGCCTTACCTCGTCGAGGTGCAGAAGAATTCTTACAACGAGTTTCTGAAAAGCGGCATCGGCGAAGTCTTCAAAGATTTTTCGCCTATCAGGGACTTCAGCGGGAAAATGGAGTTGTGGTTCCTCGAGCATCATTTCGAGATGACTCCTAAGTACACGGAGAAGGAGTGTAAGGATCGCGACGCGACTTACGCCGTTCCCCTCAAGGTAAAGGTCCGCCTCGTCAACAAGGAAACCGGACTTATTACCGAGCAGGAAGTGTTCATGGGCGATATGCCGCTTATGACTCCCAACGGCTCGTTCATCATCAACGGCGCGGAACGCGTCGTCGTCAGCCAGCTCGTGAGAAGTCCGGGCGTGTATTTCGATTCCGTAAAGGACGTTCGCACCGGCGAAGCGTACTACGGAGCGACGAATATCCCGTCGCGCGGCGCGTGGCTCGAATTCCAGGCGGACGACAAGGGCGTTCTCTGGGTTCACGTCGATCGTCAGCGTAAAGTGCAGGCGTCCGTGCTCATGCGCTCGTTGTCGGCTGTCCTCGGCACCGAGTTCGAGGATCCCGATCAGATTCTCGCCGATTATAAATACGTTCCGTTTGCAGGCAATCTTGCGGGCGCGGAGCCTTACGAATCGTTCTCGGACGACGAGTCGATGACCAAACTCTTCATGGGCGAAACGCTGATGGCAAACACCATCGACAAGGATCCCAACAAGAGCGAGGACGACGGACTGAAAGAACTCAACCGCAAACTTCGTCCCGGCGAAATTCCCAACATCGACTCGATCAAGCAGTTCACGAGAGGATTGTTCTTTGACAGAAGAAGATATGATCTTTCCCGCGTGGGCAGATATAAATTCAACAAGAAACTTTCGCTCGCGGCGCGTATCGCAGGGTTCCGCGCGGCGGAAGCGATCGTCGACGGCGACGGTGTCGTTTATGTAGAAAAAGGCAAGCGCATTTCCGAAGAACTCGCATATCGTATCCAGAACGCGGGCATCAACCGCGTGGGCATCACTGTCGGCAAGGAAAAACGTACTTTCTACGTTTACGGTAACCGCCACGTCGATATTTCCGGCTATGTCGGTTTCGACGCAAAGACGCTCGGAATAAACGAAAAGGTTTACTATCCGACTTTGAAGCGTATTCTCGACGAAGCCAACGGCGACGACGACAAACTCAGACAACTCATCATCGAGAATTACGACTTGCTCGTAGTCAAGCATCTTCTTATCGACGATGTCATCGCGACCATCAACTATATCGAAGGTCTTTACTCGAACGTCGGCTATTGCGACAACATCGATCATCTCGGCAACCGCAGAGTGAGAAGCGTCGGCGAACTTTTGCAGAATCAGTTCCGTATCGGTATCGCGCGTCTTGAAAGAGTAGTACGCGAACGCATGCAGATCCAGAACGACAACGAGCCGCCCACTCCGCAAAACCTTATAAATATCCGTCCCGTGACCAGCGCGATCAAAGAATTTTTCGGTTCTTCGCAGTTGTCGCAGTTCATGGACGAATCCAATCCGATCGCGGAACTTACGCACAAGAGGAAACTCTCCGCGTTGGGACCGGGCGGTCTTAACCGCGAACGCGCGTCTTTCGACGTCCGCGACGTTCACTATTCGCACTATTCGAGAATGTGCCCGATAGAAACTCCCGAAGGACAGAACATCGGTCTTATCAACTCGCTTTCTTCCTATGCCCGCGTCAACGAGTACGGTTTCATCGAGGCGCCGTACCGCCGCGTCGACAAGGAAAAACACGTCGTTACCGACGAAGTGTGCTATCTCGCCGCCGACGAAGAAGATCGTTACGTCGTGGCTATGGCAAACGAGCCGCTCGACGACAATAAATGGTTTGTCAACGAACGTATCATGTCGCGTTATCGCGACGATATTTCCGAGCGTTACCGCGACGAAATCGACTACATGGACGTCAGTCCGCGTCAGATGATCTCCGTTGCGACCGCGCTTATCCCGTTCCTCGAGAACGACGATACCAACCGTGCGCTGATGGGTTCCAACATGCAGCGTCAGGCAGTTCCGCTTCTTAAACCGGAAGCGCCTATTGTCGGTACCGGTATCGAGCACAAGATCGCCTACGATTCCGGCGTCATGGCGGTGGCGAGAAAAGCCGGCACCGTTACTTTCGTCGACGCGGCGCACATCGTTATTGCCGAGGACGAAGACGGAAGCAAACTCGAAGACGGTATCGAAATTATCGAGAACGTCAAGCGTTCGGAAAAGAAAGGACAGAAAACTCTCGCCGAGTACACGCTCAAAAAGTTCGTCGGTTCCAACCAGGGCACCTGTGTCAACCAGAAACCTATCGTGTCGAAAGGCGAACATGTAGAAGCGGGACAGGTCATTGCCGACGGACACTCGACCGAGAACGCCGAACTTGCGCTCGGCAGAAACATTCTCGTAGGTTTCATGAGTTGGGAAGGCTATAACTACGAGGACGCGATCCTTATTTCCGAAAAGATAGTCAAGGACGACGTATTTACGTCTATCCATATCGAAGAGCACGAACTCGAAGCCCGCGACACCAAACTCGGCGAAGAGGAAATCACCCGCGATATTCCCAACGTGGGCGACGACGCGCTCAAAAACCTCGACGAAAACGGTATTGTCCGTATCGGCGCGGAAGTGGATAGCGGCGACATTCTCGTCGGCAAGGTAACGCCCAAAGGCGAAACCGAACTTACCCCAGAGGAAAGATTGCTCCGCGCGATATTCGGCGAAAAAGCAAGAGAAGTCCGCGATACTTCGCTCCGCGTTCCGCACGGCGAAGGCGGTATCGTAGTCGACGTCAAAGTTTTCACACGCGCCAACAAGGACGAAATGAGTCCCGGCGTCAACAAACTCGTCCGCGTCTATATCGCGCAGAAACGCAAGGTTTCCGTCGGTGATAAAATGGCGGGCCGCCACGGCAACAAAGGCGTCATTTCCCGCATACTCCCGCAGGAAGATATGCCGTTCATGGCTGACGGTACGCCGCTTCAGATCGTGCTTAACCCCCTCGGCGTTCCGTCACGTATGAATATCGGTCAGGTACTCGAAGTCCACTTGGGGCTTGTTGCGAAAGCCCTCGGCTGGAAGGTCGCAACCCCGGTCTTCGACGGCGCGCTCGAAAGCGATATTCACAAACTGCTCGAAGAGAACGGCTTTGTTTCCCCGGGCGGAATCGTCGACGGCAAGATCCAGATGTACGACGGCAGAACGGGCGAACCGTTCGAGAACCGCTCGACCGTCGGCTATATGTATATGATTAAACTTATCCACCTTGTCGACGACAAGATTCACGCGCGTTCGACCGGTCCGTACTCGCTCGTTACCCAGCAGCCTCTCGGCGGCAAGGCGCAGTTCGGCGGTCAGCGTTTCGGCGAGATGGAAGTCTGGGCATTGTACGCTTACGGCGCGGCTAACGTCTTGCAGGAAATCATGACGGTCAAGTCCGACGACGTGGTGGGAAGAGTCAAGACCTACGAATCCATTGTCAAGGGCGGCAACAACAGCGAACCCGGCGTTCCGGAATCGTTCAAGGTCCTTATCAAAGAGTTGCAGGCGCTTGCGCTCGACGTCAAGGTTCTCAACGAGGACAAGCAGGAAATCGGCATCCGCGAACTCATCGAGGACGACGGAGAGGACGAGCACGAGTTCGAGAAGAAGAAACATTACGTCGGCGGCGATATGTCCATCGACGACGAGTTCGATCTCGGCAGCGACGTGTTCGACGGCGACATCGAACCCGACGACGAAGAGCAGGGCGGCGACAAGTTCGACAACCTGTTCGGCGACGACGAAGAACTCGACCTCGGCGACGATCCGTTCGGCAATACAATCATCGACGACGATGATCTTCTTGACGACGAACCCATGGACGACGATGAAGGAGATAACGAATAATGTTTGAATTAAACAATTTCGATTCGATGCAAATCGCTATCGCGGGACCGGAAAAGATCCGCGAGTGGTCGCACGGCGAGGTTACCAAGCCGGAAACCATCAACTACCGCACGCAGAAGCCCGAACGCGACGGCTTGTTCTGCGAAAGGATTTTCGGACCTACCAAGGACTGGGAATGTCATTGCGGCAAATATAAACGCATAAGATACAAAGGCGTCATTTGCGACAAGTGCGGCGTAGAAGTTACCCGCGCGAAAGTCCGTCGTGAGCGCATGGGACATATCGAACTCGCCGCGCCCGTCACGCACATCTGGTATTTCAGGGGCGTGCCGAGCAGAATAGGTTTACTCCTCGACATGAGTCCCAAAGCCCTCGAACAGGTCGTGTACTTCGTCAACTTCATCGTTGTCGATCCCAAGGACACGCCGCTCGAATACAAGCAGATTCTCACCGACGCGCAGTACCGCGAGGCTCAGGAACTGTACGGCGCGAACTCGTTCAGAGTAGGCATGGGCGCGGAAGCCGTGAAAGAACTTCTCGGCAACATCGACCTTAATAAGGAACTCGAAGAAGTCCGCAACATCGTCAATAATTCCACCGGTCAGAAAAAAGTCAAGGCGATCAAGCGTCTCGAAATCATCGACGCATTCGTCAAGAGCAAGAACGATCCCACCTGGATGGTACTGGACGTTCTGCCCGTTCTCCCGCCCGAACTCCGTCCTATGGTACAACTCGACGGCGGCAGATTCGCGACTAGCGACCTTAACGACCTCTATAGACGCGTTATCGCAAGAAACAATCGTCTTAAAAAACTGATCGAACTCTCCGCTCCGGACATCATCGTCCGCAACGAAAAGCGTATGCTGCAAGAAGCCGTCGACGCGCTTATCGACAACGGCAGGCGCGGCAAAGCGGTTTCGGGTGCCGGCAACCGCGAACTCAAATCGCTGTCCGGACTTCTCCGAGGCAAGCAGGGACGTTTCCGTCAGAACCTCCTCGGCAAACGTGTCGACTATTCCGGTCGTAGCGTTATCGTCGTAGGACCGGAACTGAAAATGTACCAGTGCGGTCTGCCGAAAGAAATGGCGCTCGAACTCTTCAAGCCGTTCGTCATGCACGAACTGGTCGCGCAGAGCAAGACTCACAACATCAAGAGCGCAAAGCGTTTCGTCGAGCGCGGCAGCAAGGAAGTCTGGGGCGTACTCGAGAGCGTAATCAAAGAACATCCCGTTCTTCTCAACCGCGCGCCGACGCTTCACCGCCTCGGTATTCAGGCGTTCGAGCCCGTCCTCGTCGAGGGCAGAGCGATAAAGCTCCATCCGCTCGCATGCGGCGCGTTCAACGCGGACTTCGACGGCGACCAGATGGCAGTTCACGTTCCGCTTTCCGTCGAGGCTCAGACCGAAGCGCGCTTCCTCATGCTTGCGACCAACAACATTCTCAAACTTTCCGACGGCAAGCCTGTGTGCTCGCCGACTCAGGATATGGTCATCGGCTGCTTCTATCTTACCATGGAAAAGCCGGGCGCAAAGGGCGAAGGCATGATCTTCTGCGATCGCGACGAAGCGAAAATGGCTTACGCGAACAAGGAAATCGAACTTCAATCGCGCGTCAAAGTGCGTATGCAGGGCGTGGTCAACGGCGAAACCGTGTCCAAGATCGTCGACACTACCGTCGGCAGAATTATCTTCAACGAAGCGATCCCGCAGGATCTCGGCATCGTCGACCGCACCAAGCCCGGCGAAGAGTTGAGACTCGAAGTCGAGTACCGCGTCGGCAAAAAGCAACTTCAGGACATCGTCGACCGCACGTTCAAAAAGCACGGTTCGACCGAAACCTGTAAAGTTCTCGACAACATCAAAGCCCTCGGCTTTAAATATTCGACTATCGGCGCCATCACGACCAGCGTATTCGACATGCACATTCCGCAGGAAAAACACGCTATTCTCGAGGAAGCCGAGAAGAAAGTCATCGGATTCGAGAAAGAATACGAAGACGGTCTCCTTACCGAGGACGAGAAATATCGTCACGTAGTCGAAACCTGGACGAAGGC
>CAKQVV010000021.1 GCA_934277845.1 uncultured Clostridia bacterium | reverse complement strand
GTATTACCGCGTTATAACGGTAGACGACGCCATGGATTATAAAAGCCAGCTTATGGGTTTGCAGGAAGGCACTTACGTCGTAGGTAAAACGGGCGTGTATTTCGCGGATAAAGAGGGAAAACTGCTTTTCCAGAGCGGCGAATACGATATTTCTTCGGTAAAGAGCGACGTGGAGATTCTGGAAAAGATCCTTCATTCTCAACTCATAAACGAGGGCGGCGAGATGATATGGAACAAATCCGCGCAGACCTTCGAGGTCAACACCAAATCCACTCAGGGCGCGGTGGGATATATCGGCGGAAGAAATATCAGACTTGACGACGTAGATCTTTATATAAACACCTCTTATGCGCAGGTCACGGTCAGCGCGCTCGGTGCGCAGGTTAACGGCGTGAATCCCGCCGTAGCAACGGCAAACAAGCTGCTTATCACCGCGGTCGGACAGTCGAGAAATTCGGGTGCGGAAATATCCTCGGACGGAACGACGATAACCGCGCTCGGTAATTCCCCGATACTCGTTCAGCCGATAGTCGGCAAAGTCGTTCTTAAAAGTTACGACGATTTCGAGGTGTATATACTAAACAGTTCCGGCGTCCGCGTGACGGACAGAACCGCCACCGTCGGAAAGGACGAGAACGGCTATACCGTAATTACCTTAACCAAAGAAGATAAAACCACTTATTACGAGGTGGTAAGAGTCAAAGTATCCGAAACGAAACCGACTTTCGGCAGTTACCGCGATATCGGCGGCGAATACGAGAACGCGATCGAGGCGATTAAAAACTATATGCCCGGCAAAACCGATACGCTGTTCCTTACCGGAGCGGATACCGAAAAAGGCGATTTTATCGGCGCGGTAGTAAACGCTTCCGGGCTTACGGGCGGCAACAGAGCGTACGCGGACGCGAACTCTTCGCACTGGGCGTACGAACAGTTCAAAACCGCGCGCGAGTACGGGCTCGTTGACGGATTGCAGATAAAGGCTTATGACAAACTTAACTACAAAACCGCTTTCTTTGCACTCTACAACGCGATAAAGGCAAAGGGCGTTATGGTAAAAGAGGATCTCTCTTTACTCGGCGATATCGACCTGAACGGGTGGAGCGAAGAGGATAAAACCATGCTTGCCGCACTCCTTTCGGTAAAAATGGTAAGCAAAGAAGAACTGGCGAACATTAACCCGACGGACGCCGTCATAAGGGGTGAAGCCGCGAAGTACGTTTACAGATTGACTACGGTTAAAAACGCGGACGATTCAGACGGCGCGGGCGGCGAGACTAAGCGCGGCGGCAATATCGGACTTATTCTCGGCATAACTATACCTGCGACGTTAGCGCTCGCCGGTGCGGCAATATTCATTATATTGCGGAAAAAACAAAATAAAAAATTTAACCGCGGACAATAGGGCAAAAATACGATTGCTCGCGGTTGGGAGGAAAATATGAAAAAAAAGAGTTTTTTATTGACGCTGTTGTCAGTAATAATGGTCGCGGCTTTGTCCGTACCCGCGTTTTGGGCTTTTGCCGACGGGACGGCTGCGCCTGCAACCACCGGCGAGAAGATCATAACCGTTAAGGTTTACGATAACAATCCTGCCGAAGTGGATCTGGTCAGCGCGACAGAAGTCGAAGAAGGCGGCATAACCGTTATAAGGGCTAACCAGTGGGGCGGAAGTTATATAATGCTTAAAAGCCCCGTCGACCTTTCCGGAACCACGGGCGCAAAATTATATTTCGAGTTCAAAACGCTCAGCACTTCGTCCTGGGGTACGGTAAACGCCGTCGTTGCAAACGGCGAAAATAACGACAAAGTATCGTTGAACGGCGATGGCGGTAACATAGGCATTTATGCCGATTATACCGTAGTCAATTACGATTTGTCGGTACTTACGAGCGCGCAACTTGCACAGTTCAAGGGTTTGGCGATCGGTTCGAGCGGGGAGTTTTACGTTAAAAAAGTCTGGGTAGAATACGACAATCCGGATTATTCGGCAGGACCGGTAGTAGATCTTATAGAGGATAGCGAATTTAATAACGCTACGGCAGGTAACACCGAAGTAACCCTGACGGTATCCGCTGATAAAGAAATAACCCTTACCGCGCCCGCCGCGGCGAGTCCCGACGGCAATTTTACAAAGCGTATTATCGGGTTGAGTAAAAAATCCGTTACCGACGCGCTGTTTAACGAGGGCGTAATTACTTTCGATTATAAAACCACGCAGGCGGAATCGTTTGATTTGCGCCTGATGAACGACGGCGAAAGTGCTCAGTATGGCGAGTATTATTATGTTATCGTTCCCGTAACCGTGATCGCCGACGGCGAATGGCATACCGCGACCGTGAACGTATCCGAGTTTTACGGCAAAACGGTAAGCAGTACCTGGGGCGGAATCAAAGACGGCGTTCTCTTCAATACCGAAGCAGTTTCCGCCGTAGGCTTCGGACTTGATAAAGGCACAGTTACGATAAAGGGCATAAAGGCGACTTACGATAACAAAAATCGCACTATAAGCGGCATAGAAATAGGCGGTACGCCTAAAACCGATTATATTTCGGGCGAGAAGTTCGACGCTGCCGGTATGACGGTAAAAATAGTTTTCAGCGACGGCTTCAAACTCGATTGCTATGGCTACGCGTACGATAAAGACCTCGTTCTGACTACCGCTAACGACAAAATGACTGTAAGTTGGACTTATAAAGGGCACACTTATACCGCCGATCTCGATATAACGGTAACTTCCGAATACACCGGGATCGTAATTAAAAATCAGCCCGATAAAACGTCGTATAAAGCGGGAGAAAAGTTTTCGACAGACGGCATGAAAGTCGTTGCCGTCAAACACGACAACACCGAGATCGAGATCGTTGATTATGAATATTATCAAGGCATGCTCGCTCCCGGCACGACGGGGATCGAACTCTCCTATAGCGGATTAAAGACCACGGTCGACATTACGGTGGCGCAGTTTGGGAACAGCCTTTCCGTTATGAGCAGGGCGTTTGCCGAGGACGGCGAACCGAATTACGGCTGGTCGGCGCAGGTCGCTTCCGTGAGGTACGTTTCGCAGGCGACTTACGACGCCGCTTCGGAAGACGAAAAAACGAAAATGTGCGTTACGCCTAAGGACGATGAAAAAGGGTATTATATTTCGGCAAACTTCGACACGAACAATTATGCGACCAGAATTTTCGAATATGGAGTTGCCGATTACAGACTCGGAGATCTTTACGAAGACGAAAGTTACAACGCGATGGTGTCCGTAACGTACAGAACGACTTCCACATTCGATAAGCCCGTCAATTTCGGTCTTGCGAACTTTAAGGACTGGAACCTCGGCTACCACAATACGGACGTTTCGGCGTACATCGTATCCGACGGCGAATGGCATACCTTGTATTTCGACATCGCGCTCGCTTACGGCGAAATCGACGGCATGCTGTGGGACGGCATGACCGGAAACGTGGATTTAAACAGTATCGTAGGCTTTGCAGTTAAGTCGCAGGCAACGGGTACGCTCGATATAGCGGACGTTTCCGTTAAATGGACCGGCGACGAAAACGCCGCGAAAGCAGTGGATACCACCGCTCCCGAATTTACCTACTCGGGCGAAATGACCATAACCGCAAAAGCGGGCGACGCCGCTCCTACCTTTGCCGATCAGAAGGCTCGCGATAAAAACGACGGGTATATAGACGTGAAGGTAGAATGGCAGGACGGAGCGGTTACGGACGGCAAACTCAATGAAGGCACCTACACCGTAAAAGTTTACGCGGAAGACGCTGCGGGGAACAAAACGGAGCCGTATATTATAACGGTCAATGTCGAAAAGGTTGAAACGCCTCCCGGCCCCGTCGATCCCGCCGATCCTACCGAACCCGAAAAGTCCGGTTGCAACGCGGTAAAAAGTGTATCGATAATTATAACCGTCGGGTTAACCATCGGTATTCTCGTGACGGTGCTCCTGCTGATTAAAAGAAAACGCGGAAAGTAAACAGAGGCGCGGCAATCTGACGGGCGAGTCGAAAACGGCTCGCCCGTTTTGCAAAAACAGGGGGAGTAATATGAAAATATATATATTTATTTTGTCGCTTGCACTGTTTTTTGCCGCGGCGTGCGGACTTTACGACGATATGGAAAGTCTTTCCGGTGGTAAGTACGATAATCCCGGATTGTGGTTTTCGAGAGCGTGACAGAAAGTATTTTTAGCGGTTTTTCCGAGGGAATAAAAGGCTGAAAGACAAAAAAAGAGTATGAAAAAGGGCTGTCGCAACGGAGATTACGGCAGCCCTTTTTTCGTTGCGGGAATCAAACCGAACCGAACTCTATAAGAAAAGATCTGAAATCCGCGTCCGAACAAAGTTCTTCGACCAGCCGGTATTTTTCTATCGGAATACCGTAAAGCAAAACTTCTCCGCTCGCGGTAAATTCGTCTGAAACGCAAAGATTTTTATCGTAAACGGTAACTTTGTATTTTTCCTCGGGATCAAGCCCCTTAAACGCGATTTTGCGGTTGGAAACGCCGTTTTCTCTTCTCGGCATAATCACGCTCGCAAGCGCCCTGTCTTTGCGTGCGGAAAGCACCAAAAAGCCGCATACGGTATTCGGATCGCCCAGTCTGTAGAACTCGCCGTACTGTATAAAGTCGCGGCGTTTTTTATAAAAATCAGAAAGTTTTGCGGTAAATTTCAGTTCCTCTTCGGTAAAACCCGAGCAATCGAGTTCGTACCCGAAGTTGAATAAACACGCCGCGTTAAAACGGTTTTCCATAGAAAACGCCCTTTTGGTAAACCGATTCGGAGAAGCGGATAAATGCGCCGTTATGGCGGATTGCGGATAGCAAACGGAAGTGTTCGTCTGTATTATCGTGCGGTCTGCGGCGTCCGTATTGTCGCTCGCCCATATCTGCGGGAAGTAGCACAAAATTCCGAGATCGAATCTCGCTCCGCCCGCGGCGCAACCCTCGAAAAGTATTTCGGGGTGGTTGTCGGTAATGGTTTTCATAATATCGTACAACGCGACCACGTATTTATAGCAGTATTCGCCTATAAAAACGGTGTCGGAGCGGCAGTCGCTCATAACCCTGTTGAAATCCCATTTCAGATAACTCGGCTTTACGAGCGAAATAACGTTTTCTACGCTTTCGATAACGAACCTTTTCACTTCGTCGTTTACGAGGTCGAGCATCATCTGATTGCGGTGCAGAAAGGGCTTTTTGCCGGGAATGGTCATTGCGTATTCCGGGTGTGCGCGGAAAAGGTCGCTGTCCGGTGAAATCATTTCCGGCTCCATCCATATCCCGAAGTCTAATCCCATAGCGCGTATATCTTCCGCAAGCACGGCTATTCCGCCCGTTTTTTCGGCATTGTCGCGCCAGTCGCCCAGCGAAGATTTGTCGTCGTTCCTTTTGCCGAACCATCCGTCGTCGAGCACGATAAGTTCCGCTCCTGCTTTTTTGCCGCTTGCGGCTATGTCGAGAATTTTCTCCCGCGAGAAATCAAACTCCGTACCTTCCCAGTTATTGATGACTATCGGGCGTTTTTTATTCTGCCAGCGTTTGGGAATAATGTGTTTGTTTATAAACGCGTGCAGATTAAGCGAAAGCGAGTCCTCGTCCGACGCGAAAATCATCACCGCTTCGGGCGCGTAAAAACTTTCGCCGCCGCTCAGACGGTATTCGAACGCGAAATCGTTTACGCCGGCGATTATTCTCGTCCCGTTAAACGCGTTCGTTTCGTAAGAGGTTTTATGGTTGCCCGAATACACGAGGTTAAACGCGTAAACGCCCGCGTCGTTTTTGATAAGAGAAAAGGGATTGTGCTGTGCGGAAGACGCGCCCGCGAGCGACTGATTCACAAACATTCCGGAATTAAGCCGCGTGTCGTGGCGGTATCTTTCGCCCGCCCAGCACCCGTCGAAAGTGCTTACGGTAAAATCCTTTTCGGGAAGATCCAACTGAAGAGAGGCGAATTTTTTTATAGTTATCGGTTTTTCGCCGAGATTTCTTAGCGACGAGCGCACGGTTATCGTGTCGTTATCGCGATATACGGAATAACTTATCGTAAGCGACAGTTTTTCCGTTTCGTCCGCGAACCTGAAATCAAGCGTTTTTTCCGCGCCGAACGAGGACGGCAAGCATGGTATCGCCTTTTTGCCCTTGGAAACGGTCGCGCTCCTGAAAACGAAATCGTTGGAAAAGGAGTTGTCGGGATTAAAAAGCAGTATGGATTTATCGCGGTGGTCGTCGTCGCCGAAACAGGAAAAGAGTTTGTTTCTTAAATTGGTGCCGATATTATCCTCTTTCACGAACGCGACTTCCGGCGGCAGTTCGCCTATTTTTTTGCCGTAATAAAGGTACGTCACGGTTTTTCCGTCGCAGTAAAAAATCAGGGAAGTGCGCGGAGTGTCCAGCCTGTAAATCTTTCCGTTCATCAATATATCACTTCCGTTTTTACGGTTTCGCCCGATTTTGCAGCAGGGAGAACGTCGTTGTCGCAACGTTTACCGTTCACGTAAACGCCGGCGTCTTTTCGCTCGCCGCGCTTTGCCGAGATCTCGTACCTTACGCCGCGGTACAGCCTTGTAAGTCGAAATTCGTTTATTTCGTCGGGCATGCACGGTTTTATCATAAGCCCCTCGAGCGTGGGTTTAACGCCTAAAATATATTGCGACGCGTTTACGAACGTCCAAGCCGCCGTGCCCGTAAGCCAACTGTTTTTTGCGGAGCCGAAGTCGGGCGCGTCTTTGCCCGCAATCATCTGACTGAAAACGTACGGCTCGGTTTTGTGTATTTCGCTTATTTCTTCCAGATACTCGGGGCAGATTTTGCGGTAAATTTCAAAAGCCCTGTTGCCGTTCCCGAGCATCGCTTCCGCACAACTTATCCACGGATTGTTGTGACAGAAAATACCCGCATTTTCTTTGTAACCCGGGGGATAGGAAGATACTTCGCCGAGATTTAAATGATATTCTTTGTACGCGGGTTGTAAAATCACTATACCGTATTTCGTGTCGAGGTATTTTTTTACGCTGTCGAGCGCGGACCGCGCTTTGCCGTCGCAAACGCCTATTCCCGCCATAACGCACATTCCTTGCGGTTCTATAAAAATCTTTCCGTCATCGCAGGTTTTGCTGCCGACGGGATTTTCGAACGCGTCGTACGCCCGCACGAACCACTCTCCGTCCCAGCCTGCCGTTTCGACGGCGGTTTTCATAAGTTCGACTTCTTTGCGTATCCGCGCGGCTTCTATGTAGTCTTTGCGGCAGTCGCAGAGTTTTGCGTATTCCTCGCCGTATTTTACGAACATGCCCGCAATAAATACGCTTTCCGCTTTGCCTCTTTCGAAGTTGGAGCAGGTCTGAAAACTCTCGCCCGGGGTTTCGGAAAAGCAGTTGAGGTTGAGGCAATCGTTCCAGTCCGCTCTGCCGATAAGCGGCAGTCCGTGAGGACCTTTGTGCGTTACGGTAAAATCTACAGAGCGTTTGAGATGTTCCATAAGCGGCGCGCGGTCGTTCTCGTCGTTGTTGAAAGGCACGCTTTCGTCGAGCAAAGAGAAATCCCCCGTTTCCGCAACGTACGCATAAGTACACGCGACGAGCCACAACGGATCGTCGTTAAACCCTCCGCCCACGTCCGCGTTCCCGCGCTTCGTAAGCGGCTGATACTGGTGCCAGGTAGAGCCGTTGGGGAGTTGAATGGAAGCGACGTCGATAATGCGTTCACGCGCCTTTTCGGGGAGGATGTGTACGAATCCGATTAGGTCCTGACACGAATCGCGGAAACCCATTCCGCGCCCGATCCCGCTTTCGTAATAACTCGCGCTGCGGCTCATAAGATAAGTGATAAGACACTGATACTGATTCCAGATATTCACGGTGCGGTCGAACTTTTCGTCCGCGGTTTTAACCGAAAACTTATCGAGCAACTCCGCCCACCTCTTTTTTAAAGCGTCGAGTTCTGCGCAAACCGCTTTTTCGTCGCGGTATTTATCGATCATGGCCGTCGCTTTCTTTTTGTTTATCACGTTCGGCGCTTCCCATTTGTCGTCCTTGTCGTTTTCGACGTAACCCAAAACGTAGACGAGAGTTGTTTCTTCCTTGGGGTTAAGGGTAACGTCTTTTCTTAAAAACGCCACGGGCGCCCAGCCGCTTGCCTTTTCGTTAAAGGATGTTTTGCGCCTTACCGCCTCCGGATTATCAAAACCGTTAAACTTTCCGAGGAAGGTGTCGCGGTCGGTGTCATAGCCGTCCGGGACGGAGTTTACGGAAAAAAACGCGTAATGGTTGCGCCTTTCACGGTACTCCGTTTTGTGATAAACCGCACCGGAATTTTCGCCGGTGACGATTTCCACTTCGCCCGTGTTGTAGTTGCGCTGAAAATTAGTGGTGTCGTCCTGAGCGTTCCAAAGGCAGAACTCCACACCGCCGTAAACGGACAATACTTTTTCCTTGTCCGAATCGTTACGGATTTTCAAGAGGTTAATTTCGCATGAGTCTTTTTGCGGCACAAAACAGGTGAGGACGGCGTGAATATCGTTTTTAACGCTTTCAAAAACGGTATAATTAAGCCCGTGACGGCACTTGTACTCGTCGAGCGGAGTTTTACTCGGCAAAAACGCGGGCGAAAAGGTCGTTTTTCCGTCCGTTATATAATAGTACCTGCCGCCGTTGTCCGTGGCGGGAGAGTTGTAGCGATAGCGCGTTATTCTTCTGAGTTTCGCGTCGCGGTAAAAAGAATAGCCGCCGGCGGTGTTGGAAATAATGGAAAAAAAGTCTTCGCCCGCGAGATAGTTTATCCACGGGAGCGGAGTGTAAGGCGTGTCGATTACGTACTCTTTACGTTCGTCGTCGAAATGTCCGAATTGCATTTTCTAAAAAACTCCTTATAAATTTTTGCGGTTACATAATAACAAATTATAATTCGCGTGTAAATGCGAAAACTTTCTTAGATGAAGAAATCTAAAAAAAACATTAAGAAAACGTATTGCAATTATTTCCGTTATGCCTTAAAATTGCGGTATAATTAAGATGCAGGTAAATCATGAACGATCATTTTGTTTGGGGCGCGGCTTCCGCGGCTTATCAGGTAGAGGGCGCGTGGAACGAGGAGGGCAAAACTCCGAGTATTTGGGACGAATTCACCCACGATAAAAAATCTTTCAGGGCGCAGACGGGCGACGTTGCCTGCGACCATTATCACAGGTTCAAAGAGGACGTTGCTCTTATGCGCGAACTCGGTCTTAAATCTTACAGGTTTTCAGTCGGCTGGGCAAGAATCTGTCCCTCGGAGGGCACGGTTAATCAAAAGGGTATAGCCTTTTATAATCGGCTTGTTGACGAACTTTTAGCAAACGGAATAAAGCCCATGTTCACCCTGTACCACTGGGATATGCCTTCCTGGGTGTATAAACGGGGAGGATTTAAAAATCGCGGAACGACCGAGTATTTCGCGGACTATGCCGCAATCGTTGCGGAAAACTTCGGCGACAGGGTAAAGGATTTTATAACGATAAACGAGCCGCAATGCGTTTTGCACGGCGGACTTTATTCGGACGCGCTAGCCCCGGGGATAAAGGTCCCGCTTAAAGAACTGCTTCTTTCCGCGCACAATCTTTTGTTGTGCCACGGAGAAGCGGTACGGGTTTTGCGCAAAAAGGTCGCGGGAGCAAAAATCGGGTTTGCGACATGCGGCTGGGTGAGTTGTCCCGCGGAAGATTCGGAAGAGTGTGAAAACGCCGCGTACGAAAACTTTTTTAAGGTATGGAAAGAACAGCCTATGAACTGCATGTCTACGCTTGCAGATCCCGTTTATCTCGGCGATTACCCGAAAGAGTATTACGAATATTTCAAAGACGACCTGCCGGAAATAACCGCGGAGGATCTGGAACTTATATCACAGCCGCTTGATTTTATCGGTCAGAACATATATTCCGGATTTTACGTGGACGAAAACGGCGAGGGCGTGCCGTTTAAGGACGGCTCGCCGCAAAACGATATGAGTTGGGACGATATTCCGGAAGCGGTGTATTACGGCTTGAAATTCCTGTATAAAAGGTACAAAAAGCCGATTATAATAACCGAAAACGGAACGGCGCAGAACGACAGGGTTTGTCTGGACGGCAAAGTTCACGACGCCTACCGCACAGACCTTACCGCAAGGTACCTTTTGCAAATGAAAAAAGCCGTTCGCGAGGGGATTCCCGTAGACGGCTATTATCACTGGTCGTTTACCGATAACTTCGAGTGGAAGTGCGGTTTTGCAAAGCGTTTCGGGCTTGTGTTTATTGACTATGAAACGCAGCAAAGGATTAAAAAAGATTCCTTCTTCTTTTATAAAAAGGTAATAGAAAGTAACGGCGGAATACTCGAATCGCCCTGCTCGCTTTTTCAGATAAAGGAGTTGTAAAGTTTGCCGATTTCGGCTTTTACGCCGTAATATCTGATAAGTTCGGAAACGGAAACCACCTGATATCCCAACGCTTTAAGGTCGGGCAGCAGCCGTTTTACGGCGGCAACGGACTTGTCGTACCCCTGGTGCATAAGCACTATGCCGCCATCTAAAAGATTGGATAAAACCGTGTCGTACACGTCGTTTTCGGTTACGGAATCATCGAAATCTTTCGTGTCGAGCGCGGCGGTCCAGTTTATAAACGTCGTTTTATACAGCGACAGAACGCGGCTGTCCGCGTGGCCGCCCGCGGGGCGTACCAGATGCACGGACTTTCCGTCCGCGTTTTTCAGTTTTTCGTCGGTCAGGCGCAGTTCCTCTTTTACCTTTTCGTCGGAAATGGTGGTGAGGTTGGTGTGCGTGAAGGTATGGTTGCCGAGTTCGAATTTCATCGAAACCGCCCTTTCGAGCAGCGGAGCGTTTCCCGCGGTTATTTTCGAGCCTATCGTAAACAGCGTGGCGTGCGCGATAAAATCCGGGTTTTTCGCGTTGAACGCTTCAAATGCGTCCAGAAGATCTTTCGTCTTTTCGGTGGGACCGTCGTCGAAAGTAAACGCAATCAGCCTGCGGTTTTTGCCGATATGCGAAATGTCCGTATCCGAAACGTCCCATAAATTTGCGTTCTCTTCGCCGGTTGTTGGCGGAGTTGGCGTAGAGGGCGGAGCGGGCGTAGAGGGCAAGGGTTCAACCGGACTATCGACAGAACACGCCGCGCCGAACGTAAAAACGAAGGACAGTAAAGTTATCAGAATAATAAGTAATGATTTTTTCATGGTTGTTACCTCGTTACAATAATAACATATATAAACGGAAAAAGCGGTTTTCACTCGGTTTATAGGAAGAAATCTAAAAAAAAAGATAAAAATAACACTATCGTTGATCCTCGCGATAAGATACACTATAACCGATAAATATTCACTGCCAAAAAAACGACAAGGAGGAAGCGATGCGTATAAAAAACAAAGCCGCTTCGGTCGCAGGCGCAAACGTTAAAAAGCCGAGGACCAATCTCAAAAGGTACTTAAACGAAAATAAATACGTTTACATCATGATGCTTCCCGTTATCGTTTGGTTCGGGATTTTCTGCTACTGGCCGATCTCCTGGATAAGAATGGCGTTTTACGATTACAGCCTTACCAACGGGTTTGCGGGCAGTACTTTCGTGTTATTCAATAACTTTCTCGATTTTTTCGAGGATCAGTTCTGGCACCTTCTCGGAAACACCCTCGCGATAAATATCCTCGCGCTCGTGTTTCTGTTTCCGTCCGCGATAATTCTCGCTCTTGCGTTTAACGAAATAAGAAACAAAAGTTACAAAAAAACCATTTCGATCATAAGTTACCTGCCGCACTTTCTGTCCACCGCGGCGCTCGTAGGCTTTATCACTTCTTTGCTGGATCCGTCGAGCGGACTTTTGGGGCAGATCTGCAAAGCCCTTAGCATACCGTACACAAATTCGCTTTTATACAAGGCGGAGGCGTTCCGCAGTATTCAGGTCGTTTCCGGAATCTGGCAGACGGTGGGGTGGAACTCCATAATTTACAGCGCGGCAATCACCACGATAGATCCCTGCTTGTACGAGGCGGCGGAGATAGACGGCGCGGGCAAATGGCGGGAAATCTTTTCCATAACCCTTCCGTCCATTCTCCCGACGATAGTGATAATGCTTATCATGCAGATCGGCGCGATAATGGGCAGCAATTTCGAAAAGATTTATCTTATGCAGAATAACGGCAATCTCGAAAAATCGGAGGTTATCGCCACCTACGTTTATAAAACGGCGTTCAAGGACTATAACTACGGGCTTTCCACCGCGGTAGGGTTGTTCAACTCGATCGTCGCGCTGGTGCTCGTTACGATCGCGAATATTTTCAGCAAGAAGTTTGTCGAAACGTCTTTGTGGTAAGGAGGGGATTATGAGCAGTACGAGAAAAACCAAAAGAAGCATCCCCGCAAAAATAGGTTACGGCGTGTTCATCGCGATTCTTACTCTTCTTGCGGTTACGATTATTTATCCTTTCCTTAATATGATAGCGATATCGCTTTCCGACACTTCCGCCGTGAGGAGCGGCTCGATAACCTTTTTGCCCAAGGTGTTTACGGACGGGAAATACCGTATCGGCGCGACCTGGGGCGTATACGAAACGGTCGCCGCCAACAAGGCGATATACCTTGGCTATTTCAACACGATAAAAGTATGCGTCATAACCTGTGTGCTTTCGCTGTTGCTGACGAGTTTCGCGGCGTACCCCATGGCGTTTTCCAACATAAAATTCAAAAAACTTTACACGCAGTTTATCGTTATAACCATGTGGTTCTCCGCGGGCACGGTACCCAACTATATGGTCATAAAATCGCTCGGGCTTATCGATTTACACTGGTCGCTGATACTTTGCACCCTGCTCAGCGCGTATAACGTTATCATAATGCGCGGGTTCTTTTACGGGATACCCAAGTCAATCGTGGAATCCGCAAAAATAGACGGCGCAAACGACTTTACAATACTGTTCAGGATGATATTGCCGAACTCCGGTCCTATCCTCGCAACGATAGGGCTCTGGATAATAGTCGGACAATGGAATCAGTACCAGAACCCGCTTTTGTATATCGAATCGGACGGAAAGAGAGTTTTGCAACAGGTGCTCGCTTCCTTAATCGGGTCCGCGGATTCTTCCGACTTTGACATAAGCGGAAAAAACTTCGGCATAGAACAGATAAGAAACGCCGCGCTTATGTTCACTATGCTGCCCATACTCGTCGCATTCCCGTTCTTTCAGAAGTTCCTTATTTCCGGAACTATGACGGGCGCGGTAAAAGAATAAAAAAATATCCGCAGGGCAAAAGCCTTGCAACGGAGGAAGGTAATGAAAAAAACAAACTTTAAAAAGATCATTGCAATCGCGCTTGCGTGCATAACCGCATTTTCGCTTTTTTCCGGGTGCCGGATAGAGGTGAACAAAGGCAAAAAGGACAGGAGAGAAAGAACTCCGAGAAGCGAATATCAACAGGACTACAACTATGATTTTTATTCGAGAGATAAACTCACAATAAAAATCATCGCGCCGATAAACGAGAGCAAGTACAGTAAAACGGACAATCTTATTCCGGAAATAGAAAAGGCGACCAACACTAAACTCGACGTAACCTTCGTTTCCGAAGACGCTTTTGCGGACAGACTCGTCACGTCGCTCAGCAGCAACGACACGCCCGAACTGTTCTGCCGCGTACCCAACCGTCAGGCGATTATCAGGGACGGCGCGGCATATCCGTTATACGATCTTTTGATGCAGTACGCGCCGAATTATATGGACACGATGGAGAGTTATAACGATCCCAATATGCTGCTCGAACTCACCGACGTCGCTTCCTTTGAAATATATTCGATGATGAATATCCGCGAGCCGGAGTGCCAGCTTTCCTTCATGATAAGAAAGGACTGGCTGGACGCGCTTAAACTCGACGTCCCCGAAACGTGGGATGAGTTCGTTGCGGTTTTGCAGGCGTTTAAGGACGGCGATCCCAACGGCAACGGCGACAGCAACGACGAAATTCCGTTCTCCGTGCAGGATATAACCAATCTCCGCTATGCGTTCGGAATAGACACGAGATATTATTTTGCGATGGACGGGAATGAGTATGTCCCCACCGTTTATCATTCTCAGTACAAAAACTACCTCGAATCCTTGCAGGAACTGTTTGCCGCAGGGCTGCTCGACAACACTTATAACGAGCGCGGGTACGCGGGATTACAGAACATAATGGGGAACAACACCCTCGGCTGTACGATTTATTATTCGGAGTTTGCCAAGTTAGGCACCGAAGACCTCCGCAAAAACGGGTTTACGAGCGGTACCTGGATGGGTATTCAGCCGATAAAAGGTCCCAACGGCGAATCCGGCGTGCAGAGCGCGGGCGGGTTTGAAAACAACTTTATGATTTCATCCAAGGTGAGCGCGGAAAAGGCGCGCGAGATAGTCCGTTTTATGAACTGGTTCTACACTAAGGACGGCATAAATCTTCTTAACTACGGCGTGGACGGAAAGCACAACACCGTAAACCCGGACGGAACGCGTACTATTAAACCCGAGTATGCAAACTTTACCGCCGCGCGCAAAGAGGGAATGCTTTTCGAATCTTTCAACTATCGCTTTTCCGTTGACGCGTATCTGCAATACGTTTTTAACGGCAACACCGTAAACAACCTTGCGGAAACGGATAAACTTTTCTACGACGCGTTGGGGCTCGGCGACGAGAACGGGAAAGGGAAGTATAAATTCGTGAAGAACTGTTTCTGCCTTTACACCGACGAGTGGACCAAAAAATCCACAACGCTCGAAAGCGATATGAACAAATTCGAAGAAAACGCGATAAAGGGTATCTATTACGGGAACAAACTTAACTCCGAACTGGAAAACCTTAAAAACAAATATAAAACCGCTTACGACGAGGCAAAAGCCGCCTATGCGGAACTGAAAAAATAATTTGGTAAAATGGACTCTCCTGTTTATCTCTTAAAAAACGGAATATTATATATCGACGGGAAACCCGCTTTCGGTATAGGTAGCCACTACTATCCGTCTTATCATTCGCAAAAAGTGCCCGTGCCCGAAAACGGCGATCGCTCGGGCGAAATGAAAAAGGATTTAGCGGACATGAAAGCCGCCCATATAAACGTGGTACGCACGGCGGCGTTGGGCAATTTTTACGCGGACGGCGATTCCGTCAAGGGCAATTTTCCTTTGGGAAAGGCAATCGCCGAAGAACTCGGACGGCTCGGTATCGCAATGACCGTGCGCTTAAACGGTTACGACAACGGGCTTAAAGAATATACGGACGAAAAAATGCTCGACGAAAACGGCAAGCCGCTCCCCGGCGGCTGGTCGCAGTTCATAACCAACAGCGTTTGTCACGAGGGCGCGAAGGACAGCAACGCGAAAATAACCGAGGCGGGAGCAGAGTTTTTCGGACAGTTCGCAAACGTCGTGGGATTTCAGATTTTCAACGAGCCGGCGTTCCCGTGCGAGGGGTTTTACGATTATAATCCGCACACGGTGGCGGAATACGAAAAAACGCTCGCGGTGCGCGGCAAAAGCAATTCCGGTCTTCCGCCGCGCCGCCGCCCGACTTACGACGAATCGCCCGAAAACTGGATAGACTGGCGGCTGTTCAATGCCGAAAGATTCAACGATTATCTTAACTTTCTTGCGGATACGGCAAAAAAAGTCAAGCCGGAGGCGGAAACGTTTACCTGCATGACCTGTTGCCCGGTACAGATAGGCAGCAGCATGCGCGGCGCCGATTATTTCAGAATCGCCGAAAAAATGGATATAGTCGGCATAACTCTTTACCTTAAATGCAAGGGCGCGTTTTATTACGAACACTCGCGCGTTACCGACTATGCCGAAAGTGCGGCGGCGGCGTTCGGAAAGCATTTCTGGCTGATAGAATACGACGCCCGCACCGATATGTCGGCAAGGGATTTCGAGGTGGAAACCTATGCCGCCATCGGGAGCGGCGCAAAGGGTATAATGTACTATCAATGGCGCGGCGACTACGTTTTCAAGGACTCGCCGGAACCGAACGGTTTCGGAATGGTCTACAACGACCGCACGCCCACGAAAAAGTACGCTTCGGCGATGAAGATGCACGAACTGCTGTACCGTTTAAGCGACAGAATAGTGGTTAAGGAGCGTGTCAGACAGGGGATCGGCATTTTGTTCAGCGAACGCGCCAACGCTTATTACGACGCGGTTTGCAACGGCAAGACCAAAAACGCTTGGCAGTGCAAAGAAAGCAACATTTTCGGAACGATGTGCGCTTACAGAAAATTCAAGCGCGAGTTCATCTCTCCCGTTGCGGTAAGGGCAAGCGAGCTCAACCGTTTGCCGTTCGCGCTCGGCGCGCTGATAATCTCCGCGGAAGAGGGATTGTCGGAAACCGAAAAATCGGAACTGAAAAGATTTGAAGATTCGGGCGGCAAAATTTATTATTACGACGCTTACGTGGATTCGTTCAAGCCTTCGGACTTTGAAGGGCGGTGGTACGACGCATACGATATAATACAAGAGCACGGCAAAAAAATAGCGTCCGTAAACGAAAGAAACGTGGACCTGAAGTTTTCGGAAGACGAAAAGGAATACGCGATTTCGGTTATAGATTTTGCGGAAGAACCACGAAAGATAAGTAATCTCGAAATAGTTTTACACGCAGAAACGAGCGGCAAAAGTTGCACCTTCTCGGACGGGAGCGGCGATGTGAGTTTGACCGTGGTTTGCGGCGACGCGGGGAAAAAGATAATAGTTCCCGAAATCGTAAACGGCGGAATAGTTTTTATAAATAAAGGCTGAACGGAAAAAAGACGGATTTTCGGAGAAAAAGAGAATACGGTACAAAAAACGCCCGCCGCTTTTTCGCGGGCAAGCGTTTGAAAAACTACATTTTGTAAAACTTGTTCATACTCTTGCGATAATCGTTCGGCGTGATTTTGACCTCACGTTTAAAAATCGCGTTGAAATAAGATTGAGAACTGAATCCGCAGTTTATTACGATATCGGTTATGGTCGCGTCGCTTTCGAGCAGCATCTTCTTTGCGGCGTTTATCTTCTGGTTGATAATGTACTGATGCGGAGTAATTCCGGTAACCTGCGTAAACAGTTTATGGAAATAGTTCGGGCTTAAAAAAACGTGGTTTGCAACGTCTTTAAGTTGAATGTTCCGGTTATAGTTTTTAACTATGAACTTTTTCGCCTGAGTAATGGCTTTGGAAACGTTGCCGTTTACGAACTTTTGTTTTTCGTAAAAGTCGCGGTTTTCCGCAAGGCGGAACACGATTTCGTGTATATGGCTCATTATCCTGAGTTCCGCGTAGGCGTTGTCCTGAACGTTTCTGTATTTCAAAAGCGAAAAAAACCGGTCGAGAAACACTTTCGCGCCGAAAGCCTGCATTTGCGTCGGCAGAGAATCGAGTACTTCCTTTATTCGCCCTTCCTCGACGGAAAGGTACAGGTAGTAGCACTTAAACGGATTTACGGAATAGCGCACGTCGCCGGGTTTGCAGATGATAAGCGAATACTGTTCGATGTCGTACTTTTCGCCGTTGACATAGGTGGTGCCGGACTTTGAGAGGTACAATTCTATTTCATAGTGCTGGCAGGTTCGCGGCGGCGTGGTCACTTTCTTTTTGTGGATCCACTCCGTCTGGACGGAGTCGAAGTACCCTGCGTCTACGCAATCGAAACGGGAAGAGAGTTCCATAAAGCCCTCCGAAAAATAATATTTCAAAAAAATTGCCTTAATTAAGTATAACATTTTATAAACGATAAATCAACGAAATTACGCAAAATGGCAAAAAGTTTATGAAAAAACCGTTCTCAGAACAAAACGGATTTTTAACGAAAAGTAAGAAATCAACATTCGTTATAGATCCGTATCTTTCGGATCCGGCAGAAAAAACCGTGTTGCATAACAAGCGGAAGCCAAAAATCGACGGGAGTTTTTTTCGGCGTTAAACCCGACACGGCGGAGATTGCCCATTACCGGCAATCCCCGGGATTTATAAGGAGATGGCATTAAAATGAAAGTAACCGACGTAAAGACCTTCGTGGTGGACTGTTTCAGAACGAACTGGGTTTTCGTAAAGGTGTATACCGACGAAGGAGTTTGCGGCGTGGGCGAAGGCACGCTCGAATACAAGGAAAAGGCGCTTTGCGGCGCGGTGGAGCATATTAAAAACTACCTCGTCGGCAAAGATCCGCGCACGATAGAAAAGCATTACCACGACATCTGCCGCGACGCGTACTGGCGCGGCGGCGCGGTGCTTATGAGTGCGCTTTCCGCGGTGGAGTGCGCGCTTTGGGATATTCTCGGAAAGTCGCTCGGCGTGCCCGTTTATCAACTGCTGGGAGGCAAGGTAAACGACGATTGCAGAATTTACGTCAACGGCTGGTTTTCGGGTGCGAAAACACCGGACGAGTTCGCGGAAAAGGCAAAGACGGCGGTGGAACGCGGCGTTACCGCCATGAAGTGGGATCCGTTCGGAAAAAGTTATCTGCAAATATCGAATAAAGACCTCGATACCGCGCTCGAATGTGTGGCAAAGGTTCGGGAAGCAGTAGGCAACGGGGTGGACTTGCTTATAGAAGGGCACGGCAGATTCGACGTCCCCACGGGCATAAAAATAGCGAAAGAACTCGAACAGTTCAAGCCCATGTGGTTCGAGGAGCCCGTTCCGCCGAATAATACAGAGGCGTTAAAGGCGGTGCGCGACAAATCGCCCGTGGCGATTTCCGCAGGGGAAAGGTTGTATACACGTTTCGATTACAACGGGCTGTTCGCAATGCGCGCGGCGGATTATATCCAGCCCGACGTTTCGCATGCCGGCGGAATAATGGAACTCAAAAAAATCGCGGCGATTGCGGAAGCGAATTATATACCGTTCGCACCGCACAACCCGTCCGGACCGGTCGCCAACGCCGCAACGCTGCAACTCGCGGCGTGCTGTCCGAATTTCTGTATTCTCGAAATAATGTACTCGGACGTGGATTATCGCAAGTATATCACGAACGAAAACCTCGTGTACGAAAACGGCAGGATAAAAATCGGCGACAGACCGGGGCTTGGCATAGAACTCAACGAAGAGGAGTGTATAAAACACCCGTACACAGAGCATAACCTCAGACATTATACGGGCGCGCTTACCGACATCCGCCCGCCCAAAACGGAATTTTATTTTTAAGAGGCAAGATTATGGCAGAAAAATGGGCGTTCGTCACTGGCGCGTGCGTTAATACGGGCGCGGCGATAGTGGAAAAGTTCGCAAGCGAGGGCGAAAACGTGGTATTTACCGGCAGAAATGCCGAGCGTGTGAAGGCGGCGGAAACGCGTTATCGCGAAAAGATTCCTAAAGTCGGAATTGTCGGCAAGGTTCTCGACGCGCTTAAAGAGGACGGCTCTGCGGACGAGGACGGCGTAAATAAAACGTTTGCCGAACTCGATAAAGAGGGAATAACGATAACCGACCTTATCCTTAACGCCGCAGACCTCGGCGTTGGTTTTTCCGCGCTCGAAAGTCCGCTTTGCGACTTCGTAAAGGTTATCAATACCAACCTCGTGTGGAATTTTTGTATAATTCGGAACGCGGCGGAAAGAATGAAAAAAAACGGCGGCGGAAGCATAACCTTTATAAACTCAAACACCGCCTACCGCGCCATACCGGAACGCGCCGCCTATTCCGCATCCAAAAGCGGTCAACTCGGGCTTATGCGCGCGCTCGCGCTCGATCTGGGCAAGTATAATATAAGATTGAACGCGGTTTTGCCGGGAATGATTCACACGGACAGAACGGACAAAAACCCCGGATTTTACAAAAACTTACCGTCGGCGTTCTCGCCGCTCGGCGGAATGACGGAAGGCGCGGATATCGCCGAAGCGGCGTGGTATTTCGCCCGCGCCGAAAAAACTACGGGCGCGGAACTTACCGTCGATTGCGGAAATATGATTCAACTTTATCCCGTAAGGGAATGATTTTATCCCGGAGGGCGATTTTATGGCTAAATACGTGACTTTCAGTTTCGACGACGGCGTCGAGCAGGACGTAAGGTTCGTCGGGGAATTGAATAAATACGGCTTTAAGGCTACTTTTAATATAAACACGGGCATACAGACGCGTGCGAACTGCTGGGTGAACGACGGCGTGGAAATTCACAGAATGAACGTAAAAGGGCTGGATAAGTTGTACGCGGGGCATGAAGTTGCCGTGCACGGACTTACTCACCCGCGCCTCGACGCACTGGATCCGGAAACGATTTTCAACGAACTATATTACGACAAAAAGAATATCGAAGACTGGTTCGGAAAAGAAGTGGTCGGTATGGCGTATCCTTACGGCTCCTATAATGACGAGGTTATAAAAATCGCGCGTGAAGTCGGTATTAAGTACGCAAGGACGGCGGGCACGAGCATGAAGTTTTCCGTCCCCGAGGACCTTATGAAATATACCGGCACCTGTCATTTTTCCAACGCCGATATATTTAGACTTATCGACGAGTTCGAAAAACTGCCCGAGGACGGAAGCAGACGCGTTCTGTATATCTGGGGGCATACCTACGAGTTCGACGTGCTTAAAAAATGGG
>CAKQVV010000020.1 GCA_934277845.1 uncultured Clostridia bacterium | reverse complement strand
ATAAAATAACCTTATTCCAAAAATTCGGGGGGGGACAGGGCGAATGGCCGCCATTACCGGATTACGCTTCGTCCAGCGGGTTTCTTTTAGGTCCGCGCTTTTCCTTTTCGTTCCGCATAACTTCTATGGTCATGGCGTCGAAATCGACGTGCTCGATAAAGTCCGCTTTTTTGAATCTACACAGATTAAAGCGTTTCAGGTGTGCCGAGTGCGAGGTCAGCACCGAGGGCGTAGGCACGTCCAGCGGCATCAGCGTTTCGCGCAGTAGCGCGGTTAACTCGTCCGCTTCGGGGATAACGTCGACGTCGACGGTCGCCGAAAGCAATATTTTTTCGCCTTTTTGAGTTCTTATCCACAGTTTCATGACTATATTCTAACATAGCCGCGCGACAAAATCAAGATTTTGCGGGCGGTGTCGCGATTTTGCCGCGAAAAGGCTGTGCGGATCGTCGAAAAGACAGGCGAAATGTCCCGGAAATTCCGAAAAGTCGGCGTTTGTGCCCCGCATGGGTTGACAAGAAAAGCAAAAACGGCTAAAATAGTAAAAACAATTTATTACGCTGAATTGACGGCGCACCCGAAATAACTTCCGGAGAACACGAAACATGAATTTAACGCGAAAAATCATCGAAAAGCACCTGGTTTCCGGGCGCATGGTCGCGGGCGAGGAAATTGCGATCCGCATCGATCAGACGCTCACGCAGGATTCGACGGGCACTATGGCTTATCTGCAGCTCGAAGCACTCGGGATCGACAAGGTGAAAACCCTGCGTTCGGTCGCGTATATCGACCATAATACGATCCAGTCCGGCTTTGAAAACGCCGACGATCACGCGTATATCCGTTCGGTCGCGCTCAGACACGGCATTTTCGTGTCGAAACCGGGTAACGGCATTTGCCACCAGGTCAACGTCGAGCGTTTCGGCGTGCCGGGACAAACGCTGGTAGGATCCGACAGTCACACGCCCACGGGCGGCGGCATCGGCATGCTCGCGATCGGCGCGGGCGGACTGGACGTCGCGGTAGCCATGGGCGGCGGCGCGCTGTATCTCTCGATGCCGAAAGTCGTCAACGTCGAACTCGCCGGCACGCTTAATCGCGGTGTGAGCGCGAAGGACGTTATTCTCGAAGTGCTGCGCGTGCTGTCCGTCAAGGGCGGCGTGGGTAAAGTCATGGAATACACGGGCGACGGCGTGAAAACGCTGACCGTGCCCGAGCGCGCTACCATCGCGAATATGGGCGCGGAACTGGGCGCTACCACTTCGATTTTTCCGTCCGACGAGCAAACACGCGCGTTCCTTGCGGCGCAGGGCAGAGAAAAGGACTTTACGCCGCTCGCCGCCGATCCCGATTCCGGGTATGACGAACACGTTAAAATAGATCTCGGTTCGCTCGTGCCGCTCGCCGCGTGTCCGCATTCGCCCGACAACGTGAAAAAAGTGTCCGAACTCGGCGATATAAAGGTCGATCAGGTTTGTATCGGCAGTTGTACCAACTCGTCCTACCGCGACATGATGCGCGTCGCCGCGATACTGAAAGGCAAGCGCGTTCATCCCGACGTGAGTCTTACGATCAGTCCCGGTTCGCGTCAGGTTTTCGCGATGATTGCGGGAAACGGCGCGCTCGCCGACATGATAAACGCCGGCGCGAGGGTGCTGGAATGTGCTTGCGGTCCGTGCATAGGCATGGGGCAGTCGCCCAAAAACAACGCCGTGTCCGTGCGCACGTTCAACCGCAATTTCTACGCCCGCAGCGGAACGAAAACCGCTTCGGTGTACCTCGTTTCCCCCGAAACCGCGGCTTATACCGCACTTAAAGGTTATCTCGCCGATCCGAGCAAAGAGAACTGCCCGGACGTCGATATGCCCGAAAAGTTCGAGGTCAACGACAACCTTATTCTCGATCCCAAGGATTTCCCGTTCGTCACGGTAGAACGCGGACCGAACATCAAGCCGTTTCCGCAGGGCAAGCCGCTTCCGGAAGAAGTCATGGGCAAAGTACTGCTTGTCGCCGAGGACAATATCACCACCGACCACATAATGCCGTCCAACTCGAAACTTCTGCCGTACCGCTCGAATATTCCGTACCTTTCCGACCACTGCATGGAACCGGTCGATCCCGAGTTCCCCGCACGCGCGAGAGAGAACGGCGGCGGATTTATCGTCGCCGGCTCGAACTACGGACAAGGCTCTTCGCGCGAGCATGCCGCGCTTGTTCCGCTGTATCTCGGCGTAAAGGGCGTCATCGCCAAGTCGTTTGCGCGTATTCACCGCGACAACCTCATAAACAACGGCATACTGCCGCTGACTTTCGCGATCGAAACCGATTATGACAGGATCGGTATGCTCGACGATCTTGCAATAGAAAACGCGACGGAACAAGTGAACGCCGGCGGCAAAATCACCGTCAGAAACATCACCAAAGGCGAAGTTTACGAGTGCGATATGCCGCTTACCGCCCGTCAGCGCGGTTTTATTCTCGCCGGCGGCGTACTCAACAGTCTGAAAAACAAGCGATAAAGAATATAATAAACCGAAAACGGAGGTAACAAAAATATGGATAAACTCGCCGGGAGAATACTGAAAATTCTGAAAGACGACGCGCGCACGCCCGCAAGCGAAATCGCGACGATGCTGGATTCCACCGAAGCCGCCGTTACCGCCGCGATTTCAGGCATGGAAAAGAGCGGAGTGATCGTAAAGTACACGGCGGTCGTCAACGACGAAAAGACCGCGCGCGATTACGTCGAGGCGCTCATCGAAGTCAAGGTTTCGCCCGTGCGCGAAAAAGGTTTCGACGAGATCGCCGAGTATATCTATCAGTTCGACGAGGTGAAAAGCGTGTACCTTATGAGCGGAGCCTATGATCTTGCGGTGTTCGTCGAGGGAACGTCGCTTCGCGACGCGGCGCGTTTCGTGTCCGAAAAACTGTCGGGCATCGACAAGGTGCTTTCCACCGCCACGCATTTTATTCTCAAAAAATACAAGGTCGACGGTGTGGTCCTCGAAAAAAAAGCGTCATCGCGGCTCGTCGTGCAGGCGTAGGAGCGGCGAATGGACTACGCTAAATACCTTAACCCCGCCGTGGCGAACCTGCCGCCCAGCGGGATCCGCAAGTTTTTCGACCTTGCCAGCAATATCCCGGACTGTATATCGCTGGGCGTGGGCGAACCGGACTTCGTGACGCCCTGGGAAATCCGCGACGCGGCGATAAAGTCGATACAGGCGGGAAGAACCCAGTATACTTCAAATGCCGGGCTGTTGTCGCTGCGCGAAGAGATAGCGGACTATTTGTCCTCGCGCTTTGACGCCGGATATGATCCGGAAAACGAAATAATAGTCACTGTCGGCGCGAGCGAAGCCATAGACCTTGCGCTCCGCACGCTCGTCGTCCCCGGCGACGAAGTGCTGATACCTTCGCCCAGTTACGTCAGTTATGCGCCCAACGCCACGATAGCGGGCGGCGTACCCGTGCCCGTAGAAACGCACGCGGACAACGGATTCGTCCTTACGCCCGAGATCATCGAAAAAGCGATTACGCCGCGGTCGAAAGTGCTGATTTTGCCGTACCCGAACAACCCGACGGGCGGAATAATGACGCGCGACCAACTGGAAAATATCGCCGGGATAATCGAAAAACACGACCTTTTCGTTATTTCCGACGAGATCTATGCGGAACTCACTTATGGAGAAAAGCACGCGTCGTTCGCCGCGATACCCGGCATGAAAAAACGCACCGTGCTGATAAACGGGTTTTCCAAAGCGTTCGCCATGACGGGGTGGAGATTAGGCTATTTCTGCGCCCCCGAACCCGTCGCGAAAGCCGCCTACAAGATCCACCAGTACACGATCATGTGCGCGTCCACCGCGTCGCAGGTCGCAGGCGAAGCGGCGCTTAGGTCGGGCAGAGAGGACGAGTACCGCGCCGTCGCGGAAATGCGCGAGTCCTACAATATCCGCCGGCGGTTTTTGCTGGGTAAGTTCAACGAAATGGGGCTGAAAACGTTCGAGCCGCGCGGCGCGTTCTATGTTTTTCCGTCGGTGGAAAGCACGGGGCTTACGGGCGAGCAATTCGCCGAAGGCTTGCTGAGGTCGAAAAAAGTCGCGGTCGTGCCCGGCTCGGCGTTCGGGGAGAGCGGAAAATATTTCGTCCGTTGCAGTTACGCCACTTCGCTGACCGAACTTAAAACCGCGGTCGAAAGAATAAAAGAATACCTCGTCGGAATCGGCGCGGACAAGTAAAAATAATTCCGGCGGATACCGGTGAATAAAGAGGATATAAAGAAATGGAGCTTAACGGGAAAAAAGTAGCGTTTCTCGGCGACAGCATTACCGAGGGCGTGGGCGCGAGTAAACCCGAAAACCGCTTTACCGACGTGTTCGGACGGATTTCGGGCGCAAAGGTTTATAACCACGGAATAGGCGGCACGCGCATCGCGCCGCAACGCGACAACCGCGGCGAAAGATGGGATCTCGACTTTATACTTCGGGCGGACGAGATCGAGCGGGACGCGGACGCGATAGTGATTTTCGGCGGCACCAACGACTTCGGTCACGGCGACGCGCCGATGGGCGAGTTCGGCGACAAAACGGCGGACACATTCTACGGAGCGTTGCACGTGCTGTTTGAAAAACTGATCGGGCAAAGCCCTTTGGCGCAGTTCGTCGTCATGACGCCGCTTCACCGCATGAGCGAGGACGAGATCATCAACGAACGCGGGCTTCCGCGGCGTAAACTGAAAGAATACGTCGACGCGATCAGGGCGGTGGCGGAATATTATTCGCTGCCCGTACTCGATCTGTGGGCGTGTGCGGGCTTACAGCCGCACGTGGGCGTAATCCGCGAAAAGATGATGCCCGACGGACTGCACCCGTCCGACCTCGGTCATGCGCGCATCGCCGAAAGACTGTACGGCTTTATGAAAACGCTGTGACGCGCGGGGCGGCAACAAGAGCGCGGTTTTAAGTCGTAATTTGTGAAAAAAAGCGCGAAAAATCGCGCAATTCGCACGAGCCGGGCGCAGTATCGGCGCAATTCCGTTGACAAAACGGGAAAAAAAGTATATAATCTAGTCGCTAAAAAGGTTATACAGTTTGTTTTTTCCGCATAAAATACATCGAAGCCGTCCGAAGTTTCCGACTTTCGGGCGGCAACCGTATTAAAGAAGACGGCAAGACAGTTGCAGACGCGACGCGCCGGGAGCGTTTCGCCGAAGGCTTTTGCGGCAAAAAAACAATTCAATGCAATTTAACGCGCGAGGATCGCCGCAGGCGGTTTCCGGCGCGTAATTTTATAAGGCAGGTAAGTAAAAATGGCAGTCAAAATCACTGCGGCGAAGGTGAAAGAGTTCGAGGACGAACTCAACTACAAGAAGAACGAGGGCAGAAAAGAAGTCATCCTGAAAATTCAGGAAGCGCGCGCGTTCGGCGACCTTTCCGAAAACTACGAGTACAAGATCGCACGCGAGGAGCAGGGTAAACTCGAAGAGCGTATTCAGCAGCTCGAGGACATTCTCACCGCCGGCAATTACGAAATATACGAAATCAAGGACCACTACGACAAAGTCGAACTCGGATGCACGGTCACTGTCGAGGATATCGACACCGACCGCTGCCAGACGCTCCGGATCGTGGGCATTTACGAGTCCGATCCCAACACCGAACCGAAGAAAATCAGCAACGAATCGCCGCTGGGCAAGGCGCTGATGGGTGCAAAGAAGGGCGACGAAGTGGATTTCGAGCACAAGAACAACACCGTAACTTACAGGATCGTCGAGATTAAATAATCGCGGCGGGATTCCGCGTGGTTTTTATGGCGCGCGGCATAGGAAACGAAATCGAGGAAATAAAATGAACGACACTACCGAAAAGCAGATTACAGAAAATCAGGTCACGGAAGCGGAGTACGGCGAACAGGTCGCGGTGCGCCGCGAAAAACTGAAAAATCTTTGCGCGGCGGGCGAAAACCCCTACGAGCAGACCAGATTCGTCTTGACGGCTACTTCCGCAGAAATCCTGAACAACGTCGCGGAATACGAGGGCAAAACCGTGTCTGTCGCGGGCAGAGTGCTTTCCCGCAGAATGATGGGCAAAGCGAGTTTCGCGCACGTTCTCGACGCAAAAGGACAGATCCAGATCTACGTAAAGATCGACAACGTGGGAGCGGAAACCTATGAAAAATGGAAAAAAGCGGACGTCGGCGACATTTACGGCGTGACCGGCACGGTGTTCGTCACGCACAAGGGCGAGGTTTCCGTGTCCGCAACGGAAATGGTGCTTTTGTCCAAGTCGCTTTTGCCGCTTCCCGAAAAGTTTCACGGGCTGAAAGACAATGACCTGAGGTACCGTCAGCGTTACGTCGATCTTATCGCCAACCCCGAAGTCAAGGATTGTTTCGTCGTGCGCGGCAGGATCATCAAGGCGATCCGCGACCTTCTCGACGAAAAAGGTTTCGTCGAGGTGGAAACCCCGGTGCTCAACACCATCGCCGGCGGCGCGAGCGCAAGACCGTTTGTGACGCATCACAACACGCTCGACCTTAATATGTACATGCGCATTGCGCCCGAACTTTACTTAAAGCGTCTTATCGTGGGCGGCTTCGACAAGGTTTACGAAATCGGCAAAATGTTCCGCAACGAGGGCATGGACGTCAAGCACAACCCCGAATTCACCATGATGGAACTGTATCAGGCTTACGCCGACTACAACGACATGATGGATATCACCGAGGAAATCTACCGCGCCGCGATGAAAGCCGCAGGCAAAGAAGGTAAAATTACCTATCAGGGCACCGAGATCGACATGACGTTCCCGTGGGAACGCCTGCCGATGCTGCAAGCGATCAAGCGTTACGTCGGCATCGATTTTGACAAAATGACGGCGGAAGAAGCGCTTGCCGCGGCGAAAGCGGCGGGAGTGGAGATCGATCCGAAAAAGACGGCGTGGGGCAATATCGTGTATGCGACCTTCGACCAGAAAGTCGAGGAAAAATTGATTCAGCCCGTGTTCATCATCGACTATCCGGTCGAGGAAAGCCCGCTTACAAAGCGTAGCAAAGAAGATCCGCGGCTTACCTATCGTTTCGAGTTCTTTATATTCGCGCGCGAAATGGGCAACTCCTACAGCGAACTGAACGATCCGATCGACCAGCGCGAGCGTTTCGAGCGCCAGGTCGCACTCCGCGACAGCGGCGACGACGAGGCGCAGATGATGGACGACGATTTCGTTACCGCGCTCGAATACGGCTTGCCGCCCACGGGAGGACTGGGTATCGGTATCGACAGAATGATAATGCTTCTCACCGACAGCGCGTCGATTCGCGACGTAATACTGTTCCCCACGATGAAGCCGAAAAAATAACCGATTTATATGGGATAACGAATGGATAACAAAGTCACGAAAAAGAGAGTAGCGCTGCATTTCGAGTACGACTGGCTGATTTATCTGCTGATAATCGCGCTCGTGATTTTCGCTACCTATATGGTGTTTATGCAGATAAACATCACGCGCGACTTCGAGCGGGTCGACGTATTTTTCGCGTGCTACTCGCATGGCGCGGACAACATCGGCGAAGACTTTTTGTCCGATATAAGGACGGAGGGCGACGACGTTCTCCGCGAGGTAAACGTCAATTACAACAGTCCCACCAACGAATATTACGACACGCTGCTCACTTCGTCCGGCTTTACCGCCGACGTGCTGATCGTCACTAAGTCCGACATGGAGCGTTACGCCACCTGGTTTCTGGAAATGGACGACTATGTTCTGGGTAAAATCTTCGGTGACGATACCGGGCTTCGGGATCTCGTCGATTATTATGAGCACGCGCCTGCCGAGAACGCAAGCGACGCCGAAAAGGCGCTCGCCGGCAGAAAGTACGGCATACGCGTGGATAATTTCAAAAAGATAAACAACGCCGTCGTCGAGAACGCTCCGTTCACGTTTGACCTGAGTAAGTATTCCGGCAAGTACACCGCGGAGGAACTCGCAAAGTACGACACCGAGTTTTATATCGTGATCGACCGGAACAGCACGAAGATCGGCGAGAAAGGCAAAAAAGAAAAATACCGCGATCTTACCCAGTCGTTCCGCTTCGTCGGCTGGTTCGCGGAGCGTTACGCGCGATGAACAACGAACTCGGTACCGCGTTCGGGGAGTGCGTCGGCGCGACGGAAAAAGAATTCGAGGCGGAAAAAATCCGGATTGCGTCGGCTTTTCACCGCGATACGATCGAAAAGTCCGCCGCGGAACAAGCCGGGTTTTCGGCGTTCTGCATGCCGGGGCATAAGGGACGGCTCGATCCGCTCGATCAGAGCGAGCACGACGAGGACTATCTGTTTCCCGCGGCTTCGGTAGTCGATGCCGAGGCAAAAGCGGCGCGGCACTACGGCGTGAAAAAAGCGCGGTTTCTGGTGTGCGGCGCGAGCATGGGCATAAAAGCGGCGTTTATCGCGGCAAAATGCGACGTCGTCGCGCCCGGGTTTATTCACCGTTCGGCGGGACTGGGCGCAAGACTTGCGGGGACGAAGTTGTTTACTTTTTCCACCGGCGAGCGCGGCGGCTTAGCGAACATGCCTGCGCTCGGCGACTACGAAAAGGCGTTTTCCGATCACCCGTCGGCAAAAGCCGCGCTGGTCACCTCGCCCGATTATTTCGGAAGAACCGCGGACGTCAGGGGGATAAAAGAGGTTTGCGATCGGCTTAATAAACTTTTGATAGTCGACGCGGCGCACGGCGCGCATTTCGCGTCCCGACCGGATATTTTCCCCGACGGCGGCGAAAAGTATGCGGATTTCGCGGTGCTGTCGGCGCACAAGACGCTGCGCGCGATGACGCAAAGCGCGATAGGCGCGGTAAATAACGAGCGGTATTTTGCGGCTTACGACGAGGCTGTCGACCTTATCGGCACGACCAGTCCGTCATACAGGCTGCTTTCTTCGCTGGAAAACGCGATCGCGTTTGAGGAAGAAAACAAAGCGGACTATGACGAACTTGCGGACGCGTGCCGCGAACTCGGATCGCGGATAAAATGTCTTGCCGTTGACGATCCGCTGAGAATAGTCGTCGATTGCGGAGCGTACGGCACGACGGGCGAGCGGTTTTACTACGAATGCGTGCGGAACAAAATCATGCCCGAAACTTTTTTCGGGGACTACTGCGTGTTTATAGTCACGCTGTCGGACAAGCCCGGGAAAGTTCGCGGACTTGCGGAAAAAGCGGAACGGATACTTTTGAAAAAAGGGAAGCGATCGGTATGAGCGGAAAATTCGTTACGATAGAAGGTTGCGAGGGCGTGGGGAAATCCACGCTCACGGAAGGATTGAAGCGGTATTTCGTGCGGAACGGGATAGACGCGGTTTTCACGCGCGAGCCGGGCGGAACTCCCGTCGCGGAGAAGATCCGCGGGCTGATTCTCGACGCCGCCAACGACGAAACCACGCCCGTGACCGAACTTCTGCTGTACGCCGCCGCGCGTGCGCAACACACCGAGGAAATGATTATTCCTGCGGTAAACGCCGGTAAAATCGTGGTGTGCGACCGCTATTCCGACTCGACGCTCGCCTATCAGCATTATGCGAGAGGGCTCGACGAGAGCGTATGCCGCGAACTCAACCGCATCGCCGAACGCGGAGTGAAGATCGATCTCACGATTTTTCTCGATCTCACGCCCGAAAAAGGCTTTTTGAGAAAGGGCGGCGCGGACAAGACCGACAGACTCGAAAGCGCGGGAGCGGAGTTTCATCGCCGCGTTTACGAGGGTTTCAAAGAAATCGAAAAGAGCGAGCCGGAGCGTTTCGTCGCTATCGACGCGGGAAAATCCGCGGAAGAAGTGCTCGCCGCCGTGATAGAATTGATGCGCGAAAAGGGAATAACCGACCGATGAACCGTTACGACGTGATGAAAAAAAGCGCGGCATTCGCGCTCATGAAACGCGACGCGGACGAAAATCGCGTTTCGCACGCCTATCTCGTCGTTTCGCCCGACGAAACGATGTCCGACGCGCTCACTTCGCTGTTTATAGCGTCCGTGGCGTTCGGCGGCACCGATCCCGAGGCTGTCGGGCGTGCGGAAAACTTCGGCGCGGACATCATCAGACTGCCCGAGGGCGACAAGGTGCTGGCGGGCGATATAAAGACGCTCACCGATACGGTGTACTTTACGCCGACGGAACTGAAAAAGAAGTTTTACGTCATCCGCAAGGGCGAAACGATGAACGAAACTTCGCAGAACAAACTGCTGAAAATTCTCGAAGAACCGCCCGAAAGCGTGGTGATAATACTGCTTGCGACGGGCGTGGGGCAGATCCTGCCCACGGTACTCTCGCGCGTGCGCCGTGTCGACGTCGATCCTGTGTCCGAGGACGAGATGCTGCGGTATCTCGAAACGAATTACGGCGGCGACGGCATGATATATCTTGCGGCGGCATTGTCCGGCGGTCACGTCGGGAAAGCCGAAGAGGTCATGACCGCCAAAGCCCCGCGCGAAACGTTCGAGTTTGTACTGTCGGTATTAAAAGGCATGAAAAACAGCCGGCTCGTGTTGCCGTATTCGGTCAGACTCGGCGGGTACAAGGACAAACTCGGCGACTTTATCGACGTTCTCGAACTGGTGCTTGCCGACTGCATGCGGGCGAGCGCGGGGATCCGCGACGGACTGGAATTCAAAAACGCCACGCGGGACATAATCGAAATATCGGGCGAGTACGACGCCGACGTCGTGATCCGGCTCGCACCCGTCATAAAACGCGCGAGAATGAGGCTCGCGCTGAACGGGAATCCGCAGTCGGTCGCCGACGAATTATTATTTTCATTACTGGAGGTCAAGGCAAAATGCCGAAAGTCGTAGGAATCAAATTCAGAAAATCACCTAAAATATATTATTTCGCGCCGGGCGACAACGAGTTTACCGAGGGCGGCGGAGTCATCGTCGAAACCGCGAAAGGTCAGGAGTACGGCACCGTTGCCATGCTGCCCGCCGACGTCAAGGACAACGAGGTCGTCCAGCCGCTGAAACCCATCGTGCGCGTTGCCACCAAAGAGGACGAACGCCGCGTGCGCGACAACGAGGCGCGCCGCGACGAAACGTTGCGGCTTGCCACCGAAAAAGTGGAGAAAGCGGGGCTGGACATGAAACTCGTCGACGCCGAATACACGTTCGACAGTTCGAAACTCGTAATCTACTTCACCGCCGACGGAAGAGTGGATTTCCGCGATCTCGTCAAGGAACTCGCGTCCGCGTTCAGGATCCGTATCGAACTGCGTCAGATCGGCGCGCGCGACGAGTGCAAGATGCTGGGCGGCATCGCGCCGTGCGGCAGGGCGTGCTGCTGTTCCGACCACATGTCCGAGTATGCGCACGTTTCCGTCAAAATGGCAAAGAATCAGAATTTGTCGCTTAACCCCGCGAAGATCAGCGGGCTTTGCGGCAGACTGATGTGCTGTCTTGCCTACGAGAACGCACACTATGTCGAAACCAACAAGAAAATGCCCAAGATGGGATCGCAGGTCACTACCGCGGACAAGCGGCGCGGCACCGTCGTGGGACTTAACCAACTGAAAGAAACCGTGCGCGTCAGGTACGAGGGAAACGACAAGACCGAGTTCGTCGACGTGCCGCTTGCCGACGTAATCGCAAAGGGCAAGGGTTCGGCGCAGGACGACGCGAACGCCGGCGACGAATCGGCGGAAGTAAAAAAATTGCTCGATTGATTAAAAAGTATAGACAAAATCATTTGCCCGTGTTATAATAAAGTTACGGATAATCTTAAAAAGGAGCGTATCGAATCATGGCACATGTTATTTCCGAAGAATGCATCGCTTGCGGATCGTGCGAGGCTCAGTGCCCCGTCAACGCTATCAGCATGGGCGACGGCAAGTACGAAATCAACCCCGACGAGTGCATCGACTGCGGCGCGTGCGAAGCACAATGCCCCGTAGGCGCGATTTCCGAGAAGTAATTTTCGGCTTCGTCATACTTAAAAAGCAAAACGGCTCGGATATACGTTCGTGCCGTTTTCTTTATTTATCACGGTTCGTCCGGGCGATAATTTATTAAGATACGTCGACAAGCCGACAGAGTGCGCCGAGAGGAGATAATTTATGCAGGAATACGACAGAGTGAAACTGATTGTAGAAAAAGAAAAATACGCGAAGTACGGCGTTCACAAGGGTATGGACGGCTGGATTTGCGACGCGCGCAGCATATACGGGCAGTGGCTGGTCAGCTTCGACGGTTACGGCGACGAACCCGAAATCGCCTGTATTGCCGTGGACGAAAAGGATCTCGAATTTATGTGCTGATTGCCGCTTGCTCACCCGAACGGTTTGATTGCATAGCGATTAAAAAAACAAACCCCCGTGCGGCGGTATTTGCACGGGGGGATTCTTTTATAAATTCGCTGTTTTTAATTGCGGATTTTACGGGACGAGCCGTAAAGTTTATTTGTGAGCGTCGGTTTCAGTCCTTGTCGTCGTAGAAGTCCTCGACTTCGTCCGAGAGGTTCTTCGCGGCGTCGGGATTGTAAGTTTTCAGTCGGGTTTCGGGTTGTCTGACCGGTGCTTTATTTTCGTTGTCCGCGTTTTCTTCGGTTTCGCCGGTCGGATTTTCGGAAATAATAAGACCGATTGCGTCCTCGGCGGACACGAGCGTCAGCGACGAAGAGTAGGCGTCGAACGTGATTTTTCGGGCGTAGACGGCGAGCGCGGCGGCAAGACATTCGAGCGCGGCGAGCGCGACGGACTGTCCCGAATACGCATAGGCGCACATAGCGGCATAGGCTACCGCGACGATCACGGTCATCACTCTCGACCACTCGAAGCACGCGAAAGTGCGCTTCGCAAATCCCGAGCGCGGCGCGTAACGCTCGGGGATCTCGCGGCGCAGGCGATAGCGGGTAAGCGATGCCGCCAGCGTGTAAACGAGCATCGCCGCCGTAAACAGGAGCAGTATGACGTAGGCGGTGACAAGCGGCGTGTAGTTTTTCTCGGTGAACAAAAGTATCGCCCGGCTTTTAAGACACAGCGGCGGCACGACGAAGAACGCAAGAGCGAGTGACAAAACTATAGTTCTGGCGATCTGGTTGTTTTTCAGTTCCGCATCGGATTTCGAGCAGACGAACTTACCGTATAACTTGTTTTTATTATCGAACATATAATCAGTATAGCGCAAGGCGGCGGCATAAGTAAAGCGAATTTCGGCAAAATCGGCGCGGGACAAGAGAAATGTTCGCGGGCATTTCCGCATTTTTCTTTGACAAACGCCTGCCGAGCGTGTATAATGGAAGTATCACTTAATAGGAGGATTGTTAGATCATGGCAAAGAGCGATTATTTCGGACTCGGATACGTTGTCAGCGTAATTCTGGCGATAATCCCCGTAACTTCCTGGATTTGCGGCGTCATCACCAGAATCAGCGAGGGCAAGATCGTTGCCGGCATCCTGCGCCTTGTTCTTGGTTGGAACATCATCTGGATCTGCGACCTGATTCTTATGATCGTGAGCAAGCATATTTTGCGTCTGCTTAACGTCTGAGACACATCAAGTCAACGACAAAGTGACGGAGGGCTTCGGTCTTTCGTCGTTTTGTTTTTTACGAGCAATTCTCGCCGGCAGGAGAGCGGTGAAAAACGTCGCCGGGCGATGCTGCCGGACATTTCGGAGAAATTATGACAGGTAAAAATTGTCCTTCCTGCGGGGCGGCACTCGAGCCGTCGGTCGACCGCGACAAAGTTGTTTGCCCCGGCTGCGGAAAGGAATACGATTACAATACGCTGAACGCCGAGGCGAGAGAGGAAATCGATCGCAAGCGTTGGGAGCGGGAAAAAGAGTCGCGGACGGGAGAAGCGGCGAGAAAAAGAAAGAGAATAACCGCCGCCGTGCCCGTTGCGGTGACGGCGGTACCGGTTCTGGCGGTGCTGGTCGCCGCGATCACGCTGTTTGCGACGGGCGACGCGCTGTCGTTCGTTCCCGCCGCGCCCGCGATAGTCGCGCTGATTTTCGTCGTATTCGGCGGAGCGTGCGCTTCGGCGGCGTGGCTGGTCGTCAAGGTCCGCAAAAAAGTGTACAACGGTCCCGTGCTGTACGCCTCGGTGTCGGTTTCGCTGGCGGTGCTGCTCGCGCTGTCTGTTGTTTCCGTCGTGCTTGCCATGGGTAATTACGGCAGACTTTTGTCGGACGGTTACGTCTATACCGCGTGTGCGGACGGAGCGGAACTTGTCGAATACCGCGGCGAAACGACGGAAAATTTTTCTATCCCCGGGAATATCGGCGGACTCAACGTCGTCGGCGTCGGGAAAGGACTGTTGAAAGGCAACGAAGTCGTGCGCTCGCTCACCGTGCCCGAGGGCGTCAAGGTAATAGAAAACGAGGCATTTCGCGGCATGAAAAACCTCGAAGCCGCGGCATTGCCGTCGACGCTGAAAAGAATAAGCCGCAGTGCGTTCTCGGATTGTACCGGACTGAAAAAGATTATCGTACCGGACAACGTAACGTTTATCGGCGCATCGGCTTTTTCGGGGTGTACCGCGCTGAAAGAGATCGACCTGCCGTTCGTCGGCGAAAACCGCGACCGCGAGGTGCACGAGCATTTCGGGTATATATTCGGGGCGATCGATTACGATCACAATTCGGACGCGCTGCCCGCGTCGCTCAAAATCGTGCGCGTCCGCGGCGGCAAAATCGCCGCCAACGCCTTCAACGGCTGCGCCGGTATTACTTCGCTGGGGCTTGAAAATATAACGGAAGCGGGCGACAACGCGTTTTTCGGTTGCACGGGGCTGAAATCATTGACTTTGCCCGCGACGGTAGAGAAACTCAGCGACTATGCTTTCGCCGGCTGGACCGCCGGTCAGTCGCTGTACATTCCGGAATCGCTGGCAGGCAAGGAACTTCGCCGCTGCGAAGCCGCGATAACCTATTATTAAATCGGCCGCGCGGCGCGACGAAAAATATAATTCGGGGTTATTTTAACCTCACAAAAATTTTTCGGACGACACGGCAGCCGATTATGCGTTAAACTCCGCTCCGCGCGGACATCGGTACGCGTTCGGGCGGTTGCCTGTAATCATCATCGCCTTTTTGCCGCAAAAACTTCGCGCATTAAAAAAACAGGAAAAATAAGACCAAAAACGGCAACGCGGATTTTCGATATTTGCGTTGCCGTTTTTGTTTATTTCGACCGGTTTCGCGAAAAAAAGACAAAAGGAAACAAATTTCGCGAAAACAAAAGATGTACAATAAAAGCCTGATAAAAACGGTGCTGTACCGTATAAAGCGATATAAAGGAAGGTGCGGTTATGGACGCAAAATCGGCGGTGAAGTCTGCGTGTGCGGCGGATTATTCGTGGTTGAAAGTGCTCGTGAAATACCTGGCGGCAGGACTGGCGTTTGCTTGCGCCTGGCGGGTGACGGTGGGCGACGCGCGCCCGTTCGCGACGGGACTGATGATCGCGCTCGCGTTCACGCCCGGAGTGTGCGCGACTCTTGCCGCGCCGCTGTACGTTCTTACGGCGTTTGCGGCGACCGCCGACTTCCGCCTGATAATTTCCGCCGTTATCGCCGCCGTGGCGTGCGTTGCGGCGTCGGTACTACGCAGTAAGTGCCGAGGACGGCGCGCCGTTTTTCTCGCCGCGTTCGTCGCGGTTGCCGCGGAAAGCGGCTTTTTGTGGACGGGATTTTGTGCGGGCAGCAAACTGTACGCGCCGCTCGGGGCGCTGTTTTCGCTGTGTTTCGCGTTCACGGCATACCGGGCGGTTTCGGGCGCGGTCGCGGCGGGAGTGAAACCCACCGACGCGGACTTTGCGGGACTGGGAATCGTTTTGTGCGTGCTGTCGGCGGGCGCGTTCACCGTCGAAATATACGGCGTAAAGATCGGCTACGCTCTGGCGGTTTTCGCGGCGGGAATTACCTGCGGACTTACGGGCAAGGGCGCGGGGCTTTTCGCCGCGGTTTGCGCGGGAGCGGGCGGCGCGATAACGCTGCAAACGCCCGAGCCGCTCGCGCTCACGGCGTTCGTAGCGGCGGCGTATCTCACGTTTTCCGACGCGATAAGACTGCTTGCCGCCGTTGCCGCAGTCATGGCGGCGGTTCTGTTCGAGTTGTATTTCTTTCTCGATCCGTCCGCGCTGCCGCCAGATATGATCGCATTTTTTGCGGGCGGAGCGTTGTACGCGGCGATCCCGGCAAAGGCGATCCGCGCGGTCCGGGACGCGCGTTTTACTTCGGTGACCGGACTGGCGTTCCGCTATGTCACCGAGCGAAAGAACGCCGAGTTTGCGGCGAAAGTGCGAGGGTTATCGGAAATTTTCTCGGATATGCGCCGCGCGTTGACTGCCGGCGCGCCGAGGAGCGGACTTAGTCCCGAAGAGATCGCGACAGAAGTCGAGAACGGGATATGCGGGCGGTGCTCACGCCGTGACGATTGCGACGGGCGCACGGAAGCGCTGGCGGCATTGAGCGGAATCGCGGCGAAAAACGGCAGAGCGTCCGCGCTGGACGTGCCGTACTTCGTGGAGAACGATTGTCCGAACACCGCAAGGTTCTTGTCGGTGACGGCGGAATACGCCGCGGCGTCAAGGGAAAAGAACGAGGCGAACGCCGCCGATACCGAGTTTCGCGAGGCGCTGGGGCGACAACTTCAGGGCGTGTCGGGAGCGCTTGCAAAAGCCGCCGACGATATGCGGGCGTCGCCCGAATACGACGGAACAAGCGAACGCGCGCTGAAAACCGAGTTCGGCGAGCGCGGGATTGCGGCGTCCGAAGTCGTAGTGACGCGCGGCGACGAGAATACGGTTGCGGTTTTTGTAAAAAACAAGAACGCTTCGCCCGAGGAAATCGCGGCGGTGACGGGCAGGACTCTGGGCGGCGAGTATGCCGTCCGGCGCGTGGAAAGATGCGCGCTGCCCGGCTATTCGATGGTGGAAATGCGTGAAAAACCGCCGTTCGACGCGGTATTCGCGGTTGCCGGCTCGTCCAAAAACCGCTCGGCGACGGGCGATACTCACTCGTTCGTCCGCGTGGGAGCAAACAGGTTCATGGCGGCGCTTTGCGACGGCATGGGCAGCGGCAGAGAGGCGGGCAGAATCAGCGAAACGGCGGTGGAACTCGTGGAGAGTTTTTTCCGCGCGGGGTTTCCCGGCGAGTTCGTGCTTGAAGAAGTCAATCGGTTTCTTTCGGTGGGTTCGGGCGAGAGTTTTGCCGCGTTCGACATACTTTTATGCGATCTTTTCACGCGCGAGCGCACGCTGATCAAACTCGGCAGTCCCGCGTCGTACATCAGGACGTCCGGCGGCACGACTGCGGTGGAGGGCAGCGCATTGCCGCTGGGCGCGTTGGAGTCGATTTCGCCGTTCGTCCGCACGGACGAGTTCGGCGACGGCGATATAGTCGTGTTCGCGTCGGACGGAGTGACCGATCTGTTTCAGGGCGAAGAACTGAAAATCCTCGTCAACGAAACGAGCGGCGACAATGTGGAGACGCTGGTAAACGCGGTGATGGCGGAGGCGAAACGGCGCACCGGCGAAGCAAACAGGGACGACATGACCGTCACGGCGGTCAGAATTTTCAAACGGAATTGAGAAATTTACAGACGAGCCGAAGAAAAAACATGCGCACAGACGTGCACAAGCGGTAATTTTACGTGTTTTCGGCTGTGTTTAATGCTTATTATTGACATTATGCGACAATCGGTATATAATAGTTACATCAGAAAAAAGGAAGATATTTTCATGATCGATTTTTCGGATAAAACGCAGTTGACGTGTTTCGTCGCGGTCTCGGCGGCGATACTTTGCCTGCTGGCGATGGCGATCGTCTTTTGGGCGAGAATGAAAAAACGTTTACCCGGATGGGCGTTCGCGGTGTGGTTGACGGCGACGATAATCATACTGGTTGCGGGAATCGCGGCTTGTCTGACGACAATCGCATACAAGACGGAGTTCCTTAAAATCGACAGCGAAGTGGTGGGTAACGCGCTTGCTTTCGAGTATGACGGAAAAATTGTTTTTTCGATCCCGGGACTGGGTATATTTTTCGACGTGGTGTTCAATTACGCGTTGGTGGAAATGCTGGTGTACGTCTTGACGCTTGTCGATCTTGCGCTGCTGGTGCTGGTTTGCGTCCGCAGAAACGTCACCCGCGCGCTGTATTCCGGCAATACCGACGGCGAAGGATATTACACCGTGTCCGAGCATGAGGACGAACCCGGTGCGTTTGCCGTTTGCGACGAATCGGACGAAACGGAACCCGCGGCGAATGAAACGACGATCGATGAAACGCCCGCAATCGGATCGCCGGCGGAAGAACAATGTACAGATGCGGGGAAAACCGTCGGGGAAGAAACGACCGCGGCGGAAGAAAATATTGCCGCGCACGAAGAGAACCGCGAGGAAGAAAGGGTTTCGCCGGCAAACGATATGCCCGCGCCGCTCGAAGAATACGTCGAGGACGAAGAGCCTGCAACCGTTGAACCTGTTGCGGACAAGAAAGAAAGCAAAGAACCGGTCGAACCGGCAGCGGAAGAATCCGAACAGCCGGTTGAAGAAGAAAATCAGCCGGTCGAGTCCACCGAAGAACCTGCACCGGAAGAGAAAGAAGAGCCGATCGAACCCGTTGAAACGACCGAAACGGCGGTTATAGCGGAAGAACCCGTCGCACCGGAATCGGCGGAAGAAACAACTGTTCCGGAAGAGCCGATAGCAGAAGAAACCGCATCCGAAATCCCGACACAGGTTGAACCGGTAAACGTTACCGAGCCCGGGGAAGTCGGAACGGAAACCGAAACGCAGGAATCGGTAAAACCTGCCGAGCCGGAAGAAAAAACGCCGGACAGGGCGGCGAGGTTTATGGCGCCCGTGGTTGCATCCGACAAGACAAGACGCACGGCAGAAACCCCGATCGCCGCGAGAAAGAACGGCAGAGTGACGGTAAAGAGCCGCGCGGCGGAAATGTTCGGCGAGTATCTCGGCGGACGTTCGGCGGCGGACAGGGAAAAACTGCTGGACTCGATAGACGTAATAACCAAAAAGAACGACTAGTTAACTATCACAAAGCCTGAAAACTGCTTGAAAAGATTTACTTATGACGGAAATTACAGACGAAAACGCCGCGATTAAAAAACAAAGATCGTATAAACTGACGTTCGCGGCGTGCATAGCGGGAATAGCAAATCAAGCGGTGGTAGCAAGCATCATCGCTCTTTTGTTTACGTCTTTTATGAAACTGTACGGTTTCGCGGTGTGGCAACTGGGTGTATTCGTGGGCGTAAACTTCATCGCGCAACTTTGCGCCGACGTGATTCTCACCGCGTTTGTCGACAAACTGTCCTACCGCAAAACGGCGATCGCTTCCGTGTCGTTGTCCGCGGTCGGGCTTGCGCTGCTGGCACTGTTGCCCATGCTGCCGTTTATCACAAACAACGGACTGGTTTATCCCGCGATGATGTTCGCTACGGTGATATTCGCATTCTCGGGCGGCATGCTGGAAGTCATCATCACGCCGATTACCGCGGCGATTCCCGACAGCAGATCAAAGTCGGGCGCGCTCGCGATGATGCACTCGTTCTACGCCTGGGGACAGGTTGTGGCGATAGTCGCGACTTCGCTGTTCGTCGTGTTTTTAGGCGCGGAAAACTGGCATTATATCGTGCTGTTGTGGTGCGTCCTGCCGCTGGCGGGACTGGTGCTGTTCGCCGTTTGTCCCATAAACCGCGTGGTGGCAGAGGGCGGAGTAAAGGAAAAGGGAAAGACTCTGTTCTCGCCGTACATGATCTTCGCCATGCTCGCGATTTTCACCGCGGGCGGTACGGAAACGATCATGAATCAATACGTCACCACGTTCTCTCAAGTGTCGCTGGGCTTCGACAAGGCGACTTCCGACATCGTCGGCATGGGACTGTTTGCGGTGATGATGGGCGTTGCCCGCACCGGGTACGGACTGCTCGGCGGCAGACTGAACATGAACATGACGCTGACTGTGTGCAGTTTATTGAGTTTCGTGCTTTTCCTTGTCGTGGGATTCGTTCCCGTGCCGTGGGTGGCGCTGGTTTCGTGTATAATATGCGGCTTTACCTGCTCGTTGCTCTGGCCCGGCACGCTCGTGGTCGCGTCGAGGCGGTTTCCGGCTTCGGGCGCGTGGGTGTTTGCCTGGCTCGCGATTTGCGGTGATCTCGGCGGCAGTATTTTCCCGACGGCGGCGGGATTTTTCGCCGACGCGCTGGGACTGAATGCGGCGTTTGCGATAAGTTCGTTAATTCCGCTTGTGTGTTTTATGAGTAATGTGCTATTATTAAGAAAGGATAAAGTCGTGCCGGGTAAAATCGACGGCGCGGAAAGGAGTTAAATTATGTACGTATTCGGCGTAGACATAGGCGGCACCGGCGTTAAGTCCGGTATCGTCGACGACAACGGCAAGATTATAATCAAATCGTCGATCAGGACGGGCAGGGAACGCGACTACAAAGCGATCGTCGCGGATATTGCGGCGCAGCTTAATAAACTTGCCGAGGACGCGGGCATTGCTCTCGGAGAAATTTCGGGCATCGGTATCGGGTGCCCCGGCGCGATCGACAGCGCGAACGGCATCGTCGATTATTCCTGCAATCTCGCGTGGGAGAACGCCGAGGTTGTCAAAGAACTGGGTAAATACACGGATCTTCCCGCGAAGATAAGCAACGACGCAAACGTGGCGGCGTTGGGCGAAACCAAGTTCGGCGCGGGTAAGGCGTATTCGGACACCATATTCGTGACCTTAGGCACCGGCGTCGGCGGCGGCGTGATCATCGAGAACAAACTGTTCGAGGGTTTCCGCTCGAAGGGCGCGGAACTCGGACACATGGTCATCGTCAAGGACGGCGAACCGTGCGCTTGCGGCAGGCGCGGCTGTATGGAAGC
>CAKQVV010000019.1 GCA_934277845.1 uncultured Clostridia bacterium | reverse complement strand
GCTCCCGATAAAGCCGTCATCAGCCTGCGTTACGACGCGGCGACGCTGCAGTCCTACGTCGGCGGTTTCATGATCATCGACCACGACAACCCGGCATACTTCAACAATCTGTGGCGCGGTTTCCCGAGCGGCAAAGTAAGACTCTCCGTTTCCGCCGATATGCACAACGGCAACAGCGCGAATTTCTGCGTCAGCAAACTTCGCGGCGTAGACCTCACCGAGGATAAGTACATAGATTCCGAAGCGCCCGTCATCACCGTTGACAGCGACTACACGCAGATGCCCGCGACCAAAAAAGGCATGGAATACAGAGTTCCCGCGGCTACCGCTTTCGACAGTTATACCGCGACTTACTGCGACGTCAGGACTTCCGTGTGGTATAATTACGCGTCCGGCAACGCGATTCTCGTTCAGGTACGCGACGGCAAGTTCGTCGCCGACCGCGCGGGCGATTATGCGATCGTTTACGAGACGCAGGACAGAATGGGCAACGCGGCGCGCGAAATCCGCTGGGTGCACGCGTATGAAACACTTGCCTATCCGACAGTTGTCATCGGCGATATTCCGACTTCGACCGCTACCGTGGGCGATATGGTCCGCGTCGCGGACTGCATAGTCGACAGCAAGAGCGGCAACGCAAGCGTAGTCGTCACCGCCGTTCTCGGCAACGAAACGTTCGCAGTCGGCAAGGACGGCTTCCGTCCCGAAAAAGCCGGCACCTACAAGATCACTTACACCGCGACCGACTATATCGGTCAGACGGGTACGACGACCTATGACCTCAACGTCAAAATGGGCGACAAGCCCGTGTTTATCACCTGTCCCGTACTTCCCAAAATGCTCGTCGAGGGCAGCGACTACACGCTCCCCGAAGCAACCGCAACCGATTACAGAAGCGGCTCGCCGGTAGAAAAGAAAGCGACGATCACCGTCACCGACAAGAACGGCACGAGAGCGGTGACCGATGGCAAAATCAATGTTGCCGCGGATAACAACCTCGATAAAGCAATCGTGGTTTACGAGTGCGAGGGCGCAAGGCATACCTACGAACTCCCGGTAATCAAAGCGATGATAGAGGAGAACGGCAGACCGAGACTCCACGTCGAGAACTATCTCTCCGGCAGCGGCTTTACCACCGAAAAGACCGACGACGGCTTTATTCTCACCGCGACCGAAGCAAACGGCGGATTCACGTTCGGCAACAGACTCGTCGCCGAGAACTCCGCCATCGAACTCAGGGGCATAGCGGCGGCATCGAACTTCGACGCAATCGCAGTCACCTTTGCCGATGCCGAGGACGATACACGCGCGGTCACCGCACGTCTTATCCGTACTTCCGGCAAGGCGGACATTCGGCTTTGCGGCGTTACCACCGGGCTTGACAACGGTTTCGTCACTTCCGACAGATTCTCGCTCAACTACACCCAGGGCATCATGATCGCCGACAAAGCAAGACTCGACATCACGTCCTATGACGACGGCAGAGCGTTCGAGGGCTTCCCGAGCGGCAGGATCTATATTTCCGTCAGGTTCGTCAACGCTTCGGCAGGCGCGCAGATCAGCCTCGTTTCGGTCAACGGACACCCGATGACCACCGCGACCAGCGACCGTATCGCACCGAAGATCGTTATCCTCGGCGCTAATTACGGCGGCACGCACGAGATCGGCAGCACGATCACGCTCCCCGCGGCAATGGCGGGCGACACGCTCGATCCCAACGTAACCTTCTCCATGAAAGTCACCGACGGCAAGGGCAATATCGTCACCGACGTCGACGGCGTGAAACTCAACGGCGTGGATCCCGGCAGAGAATACACGATCAAACTCGACGGCTACGGACAGTACTCGGTTTCCTACACCGCGACCGATACGTTCAACCAGCGCAACAACACCCGTCCGCTTAACTACACGATCAACGTCGTGGACGAAATCGCGCCCGAAATCAAGTTCGAGGCAAGATTCGCCGACACCGTGAAAGTGGGCGAGAGCATCGTCATTCCGAAGTTCACTGTCACCGACAACGTGAGCGCGGCAGAAGACATTACGATCACCAAGTACGTCCTTACCCCGAGCGGAGTGCTCGTTTCTATCCCCGAAAACTCCAACTCCGTCAAAGCCGTCCGGGCGGGTAAATATGAATTCCGCATAATCGCGGTGGACAAAGCGGGCAACGTCGCCATGGAGCGCGTGACCGTCACCGCAGTTGCGGAATAAGGAGGAACTACGATGAAAAAATTATTGAAAAGGATTCTTCTTCTGACTATGGCAATCATGATGGCAATCGGCTTTACTGCATGTACGCCCGGTAATAACGATCCGAACAATCCGAACAATCCGAACAATCCGAACGAACCGGGTATCACCACCGACAAACCCGTGAACACCGTGACCGAAAGCGAGGAACACCTCGTCACCAACGGACTCCACAACGTCAAGGTTACGGCTTCCGACCGCAAGTTCCGCGAGAACGGCGACACGGCATACAAGATTGTGTACGCCGACAACGCCGACAACAGAAAAGCGTGCTCGTTCATTCAGCAACACGTGTCAAAAGCGCTCGGCGTAAGCCTGACTTCCGAAGTCGCTACCGACGAAACGACTTACACGGCAGACTCGAAAGTGATCGTATTAAACGTCCCTTCGATGTTTGCCGCGGCAGGGCTTGCGATGCCGACCGTCGATCTCGGCTCGAACGGCTATTACATCAAGAACGTCGGCAACAGTTACTTCATCGCAACCCAAGGTCAGTCCGGTATCCAGAGCGGCGCGATTTCCTTCCTCCGCCACCTGATCGGCTATGAAATGTACGCAGCCGACACCGTGGTTTACGACAGGGTAGATGATACTATCCCCGACATGGAAATCACCGAAAAACCCGACTTCGACCTCAAAGTTCAGGGTAACAGATCGACTACCGAGGCGATCTACGGCATGGGCATGCAGTCCTCGGGCGACATCTTTATTACCGTCGAGGGCGAAACCTGGCACAACAGCCTTAACTTCCTCCCGAAGGAAACCTATCAAGCAAAGCACCCGAAGTGGTATTCCACCAAAGGCAACGAAATCTGCTACACCGCCGGAGGCGACGCCGACGAACTCGAACTGATGACCACCACCGTTGCGGACAAAATGGTACAGTACGCCAACGAGTATCCCACCAAGCCCAGCATCTGCCTCACCATCGAGGATCACGCCGACCAGTGCGGCTGCGCCGCCTGCGCCGCTTCCCGTGAAGCGTACGCCGGCACCGACTCAGCGGCGGTCGTAAAGTTCATGAACAAGGTCAACCGCAAAGTCCAGGCTAAACTTCTCGAACAGGCGGGCGGAGTAGAGGCGAACAAACGTAAACTCAACATTCTGTTCTTCGCCTACACCAAGATGGAAAAGCCTCCGGTAGTCAAGGACGAAACCACCGGCAAGTGGAAACCGATCGACGACAGCGTCATCTGCGATCCCGAAGTCGGCGTTTACATCGCGCCTATCTATGCGGCTTATAACCAGTCGTTCTACCACGAGAGCAACATCTCGGCAAAGAACATAATCGAAGGCTGGGGCGTACTTTCCACCAAACTTTATATGTGGCTGTACGAAACCAACTACCGTCACTATATGTACCCGATCAACTCCTATGACACCATGATCGAAACCTACCGTTTCTGCAAGGCGAACAACGCCGAGTACATGATGAACGAAGGTCAGTACAATCAGACGAACGTAACGCATTTCTCAAAACTCAAAGAATACTTCAACGCGCGTGCCGAGTTCAACGTAAACGACAACTACGCCGACATCGTAAACGACTTCTTCCGCAACTACTTCGGCGAAGCGAACGAACCCATGAGAAAGTACTTCGACGAACTCCAGGCTCACCTGCGTTATCTCGAACAGGCTTTCCCCGCGGACGTAAACGGCAACATCTACAACCCGATGGAGCAGACCAAACTGTGGTCTTACGGCACGCTCAACGGCTATCTGAAACTGATCGACGAGGCGTATGCGAAGATCGAACCGCTTAAAGTAAGCGATCCCGACCGTTACATGATCCTCGAAAAGCACATAAAACTCGAAAGCATGTTCCCGCGTTTCGCGCTCCTGCGCCTCTATTCCGGCATGTACGCAAGCAACGATCTTTACGAGTTGCGCCTTGCGTTCAAAGAAGACTGCAAAACGTTCGGCATCACCTACGTTCAGGAACAAACGTCCATGGACACCGTGTTCGCCGACTGGGGACTGTAAAAAAATCATAACTTGTAATTTACGACGGACGGCATTTCGCGGACTCGATACCGGGAAGCAGCCGGCTCCGCCGAGAAAATCAAGATAAGGAGAGAAAAGCAATGAAACTGAAAAAGAGCATAGTTATCACGCTCGTAATCGCGCTGGTTTCGCTGTTCGCGGTAGTCGGTTGCGCGCCGAAACCAAAGCCCGATCCCGCGCCCCAGCCGCCTGCGGCGACGATAACTCTCGACAAAGCGAAAGCCGAACTCGACGTGTACGACACGCTCGTGCTCACGGCGACAAAAGCCAACACCGACGCGGAAGTCGAATGGTCGACTTCAAACGCCGGCGTCGCGACCGTTTCGGGCGGCACCGTCACCGCGGTAGCCGAAGGAACGGCCACGATCACCGCAAAAGCGGGCGAGGCGAGCGCGACCTGTGAAATCACGGTCACGAACTCGCACACCGCGCCCGTCCTGCGCGTCGAACGCGACAGCGTTGCGGTCGCAAAGGATGGCAGTTACGAACTTGCCGTAACAACCCTTTGGAAAGGCGAACCCATAAACGAAACCGTAGAGTACACCTGGACGGTAGGCGATGGACAGCCCGACGACGTCGCTTCGGTCGAAACGACCGCTGCCGGCGCGCTCATCAAAGGTCTTAAGTACGGCGAAACCGAACTTTACGTCACGGCTAACGTGCGCGGCACCGAACTTATCAAGAAAGTGGCAGTCAAGGTCTGCAACCTCGACATCAGTTTTGAGGTGGCGGGACTCACCCCGAGCGCGGGCGTGTACATTGCCAACGTCGCGCTCGTCGACACCGCGTCCGACAGCACCACCTGCGACATCGACGTCAAAGTCTACAACAAAGGTACGCTCGTAGAGGACGCAGCCATAAACTGGACGAACTCCGACGACACCAAAGCGACGATCGCCGGCAACACCGTCACCGCGGTTGCCGAGGGCGAAACGCTGCTTGTAGGTACCTATGACAATAACGACATCAAAGTCCTCGTCAAAGTCTATCGTCCCGAGATTTCGCTGTCCGAACGCGTTACGCTGGAATCGGCGGTCGGATCGTTCACGGTCGACAGTCCGCTTGAGGGCACGGTCAGGGGCGCACGCCTCGGCGGCAAAGAAATCGCATCGTCCGTAGACGGCGCGACGATCACCGTCAACAAGGCAAACCTCCCGTCGAAAGCCCAGGACATGGGCGAGCAGGAACTCGTCATCGACACCGACAAAGCGGTCTATACCGCAGTCGCCGACGTCTACACCAAAGTCCTTCGCACCGCCGACGACGTAATGACGTGGCACGACGCCGCATACGAAGCCGATCCCGAAATAACCTATTGGGCGGGGTACTTCGTTCTCGGTAACGACATCGATATGGACGGCAAAGCATATGTCGGCAGATTCTATTACGCCAACATGTTCTATACCGAAGGTCCCAACGCATGGAGCGCAAAACCCGAGTACTCCGGCATCACGTTCCGCAACGGCAATACCGGCGGCTTCCGCGGTGTATTCGACGGACGCGGACACACGATAAAGAACCTCGCGATTTCGCAGGGCAACGACAGTTTCGTCGGTCAGATCGCCGAGGGCGGCGTGTTCAAAAACGTCGTGTTCACCGGCGCGAAGATCACCAGCAACTGGGGCGCGGGACTTGTTTCCGTGGGCGGCAACGGCACTATCGAGAACGTCTATGCCGAAATCACGGAAATGAAACAAGGCAACTCCAACCCCGACAAAAACGGTATCTTCTACGCGCAGGACACCATGGCAGGCGCGAAAGTAAACAACTGCATCGCGGTGTTCAACTGCACGACGCCCACCGATCCCGCCAGATTTACGGGCTTAGGCTCGTACCACCTCGGTTACGGAATTCTCAACGGCGTGTACGGCATCGGACTCGATTCGTCGCTTGCAATTCGTCAGATTACTACCATAGGCGCGGGCGACAGGTACGGCGCATATTCAGGTTACGGCGTGCTGTACGCGACCGGCATCGACTTTACCGGGTGGGAAGGCGACTTCTGGCGCGTAGTTAACGGCGTTCCTTACCCGAAGAACCTTGCGCTCCCCGCGGCAACCACGCCCGCCGTCACCATCGACGAGAACGTCGGCGCAGGCACGACCGTCGAGATTCGCGGCTTCGGCATCAACGACGCGGTTCGTCTTTCCGACGAGACTGCAGCCCTCGGAGTGACCGTCGGCGGCAATAAGATCGTTATTCCCGATTCCGTCCGGATGGGCACCGTAATTTCCTTCACCGTATACAACCTCTTCGACGCGACCAAATCCGTCGAACTCACCTCTACGGTAGTAGAGAGCAAGACCGTCGCCATCAACGGCAAGACCGACGTGGTTATCGAGGACGGCGCAACCTTTACCGTAAACTTCGGCGATCAGAAAGACGAAGTGGAGGGCGACGTTGCCACTGCCATGATCGACGGCAAGACCTTCGCTACCGCGACTTATGCGGACGGCGTACTCACGCTCGACTCCGCAACGCTTAAATCGCTGTACGGCGAGAAGTATATGACCGTCACCTTCGTCAGGAAGAACGGCGCAGTCATAGAAAAAGTGACCGTCGTCGAAATAACGCTCGACGTAACCACCATGGTTATCCGCACCGAAGCCGATCTCAACCGTTTCCTCACCGTAGCGAAAGAGAACGCGGTCGGCGCGTCGTGGGCGGGTATCTACAAACTCGATGGCGACATTACCTGCACGGGCGATTACGCCGGCATAACCGGCAGCGGCGATCCGCGCGGCGCGTTCGGTACCGCCACCGGTTTCAACGGCACGTTCGACGGTCAGGGCCACACCATCTACAATATCAATATCACAGGCACGCAGACCGGCTTTGCAAGTTATCTCGGACAGCACGGCATAATCAAGAACGTTGCGTTCGTCAACGCTCGCAACAACTGCGCCGGCGGATTCATAACCTCGTCGCTCGCAGGCACGATCGAAAACGTCTATATCCAGATGGCACAGATCGACGACAACGCAGGCACCTGGGCTAATGCGAGAGCGGCTGTCGCCAGCGACAACTACGGTCAGGGCAGAATCAACAAAGTATTCGTCGAATACGTCAAACCGCTCGCGGACGGCGCAACCACCGGTTACCCGATGTGGCATGTCAACCTCGGCTACGGCTGCATAAACGGAGTGTATGCGGTAGGCGTCGACAAGTTGGCGTATAACGAAGGCAAAGACGGCGAAGGCGACATGTACGGCGTGTACGCGGATTACGCGGCACTCAGAGCGGCTGCGGTCGACTTCACCGCTTGGGACGGCAACGGCTTCTGGACGGTAGCCGACGGCGTGCCCGTACCCGCAAAATTCACCGCGAAAGCAACGCTTTCCAACACCGAACTCGGCGTTGCGGCAGGCTCGACTATCGCGCTCGGCTGCACCGATTCTTACGTCACGATCGCCATCGACGACGAGGCTAAAGCGGCGGGCTTCGCGCTCGTCGGCAGAACGCTCGTCGTTCCCGCGGACGCGGCAGGCAAAACCGTCACCGTTACCGTGACTTCCGTCATCGACGCAACGGTCAAAGTAAGCAAGACCTTCACCGTAATCACCACCGAAATCAAGAACGTTGCGGACGTTACCGAAATCGATATGACGGCAACGGGCGACGTTACGTTCGACCTCTCGGCACAGAATATCGACGGCGACCCGGTCGGCGCGACAATCGATGGCACGGCGTTCGCTTCGACGGCATACGAGGCGGGTACTCTTACGCTCGATCGCGCAACGCTCGGCTCGCTCTACGGCGAAAAGACGATCGTCGCAACGTTTGAGAAGAGAAACGGCGACACGCTCGAAAAACTCGTCACCGTCAATATTCCCGTGATTCTCGTCACGAAGTATATCTCGACTGCCGACGAAGTAAAGAATCTTCTCAATTATACCGTTAAAATCGACGACGTGACCAGAGGCGGCTACTTCGTTCAGACGCAGGACGTTGACGCAGGCGGCTCGCGCGTGGGCTTCGGCGAGTGGGACGGCTCCAAGTCCGTCAACTGCTTCAACGGTGTCTACGACGGCAGAGGACACGTCATCGCCAACGCGAAACAAGGTACCAACAACGGTATGTTTGCATGGCCGAAAGGTAATACGACGATAAAGAACATCGTATTTACCGGCGCGGTGCTTGACGGTTGCGGCGGATTCGTCGTCACCGACGGAGGGAATGGCACCACGATCGAAAATATCGCAGTCTACGGCAAGATCGTTTCCGGCGGCGCAAGCTGGTCGCCGAGCGCAATGATCCTCGGCAAGGGTAACGGCGCAACCGTTCGCAACTGTATGGTCGTTCTCTCGGGCTGGTCGCTCGACTTCGGCAACAACGCAGGCATGATCGTGGGTCATCTGTCTTCGAGCACTGTCGAGAACTGTATCGCGGTCAACCTTAAACCCGGCGCGACCGAAGCCGAGTATGCGATCCCCGCTATCGGCAAAAACGGCGCGGGACTTACCACCAAAGCCAACGACAACGACACCACCAAGACCTTCCGAGGCTGGGACGAATACCTCGCCTGGACGGCGGAAAATGATATGTCGGCTTACGGCAACTCGACCTGGGAAGTCCTAGAAAACAAGATCCCCGTCGCGAAGTCGGTAAAGGCTTCTGTCGGCGCGGTCAACGCGGACTTCGTGCCCGATACCGTAGCGGTAGGCGAAACCAACACTATCAATATCACGAACGCGGGCGTGTACGCGAAAGTCACCGTCGAACCGGCGGTAGAAGGCGTGACCGTAGGTTTCTCGACGATCACCGTCGCCGATACGTTCAGCGGCTCGTTCACCGTCAAAGTTACTTCGCTCGTGACCGGCGAATCCGTCACCAAGACCGTAACCGGTACGACCACCACGACGCTTACCGGCAAACTCGACCTCGGAATCAATAACGACAACGCGCTCGATATTTCCGAAGCAGGCGTTACCGGCACTGTCAAGAGCGCGAGAGTCGGCGATACGGCGGTTACCGCTTCGCTCGACGGCACTACGCTTTCCGTCACCGGACTTGCGGCATCGCTCGGTCAGACCGTCTACGGCGATAAGACTCTCTCGGTAGTTATCGAAAAAGCCGATAACACGCTCGCGACCGTCAACGTTCCCGTACTCGTCGTGACCAAGATCCTCAATACCGCCGACGATATCCTCGGCTGGAACGACCTTTCCTACGCTGCGGACGCGGCACCGAACTACTGGGGGGGGTACTTCGTACTCGGTAAAGATATCGACATGACGGGTAAAGAGTTCCAGGGCAGGTTTTCTTACGCCGACTTGTGCGACACGGAAGGACCGAATGCGTGGAAAACTAAGGTCGAATATCAGCCGCTTCAATGGAACAACGGCAGAACGGGCGGTTTCCGCGGCACGTTCGACGGCAGAGGACATAAGATATCAAATCTTACCGTTGCGAAATGGAACGGAAGTCTGATGGGACAGCTTGCAACCGAAGGCATTGTCAAGAACGTCGCATTTACCGATGTTACGCTCAATGCGGCGACTTCGTTGATTTCGCCCGGCGGCGAAGGTAAAATACAGAACGTTTATGCGACAATCAAAGCATACAGCAACGGAAACGCAAACGACGCCACCGGCGTGTTCATCTCGCGCGACAGCATGGGCGGCGCAAGGCTGGTAAACTGCTTCGTCAAGTTCGATTGCGCGACGGCGGTTACTGAAGGATTCAAGGCGCTGGGTTCGTATCACCTCGGTTACGGCGTACTCAAAAACGTGTATGCGGTAGGCGAAGGCATGACTAAGGATACCGTTATCAGAATTTTATCCAATACCAATGCGGGTGGCGACACCTACGGCGGCTATGCGGACGCTGCGGCGTTTGCCGCCGAAGTTACCGTTTCCGCCGAGAACGGCTGGGATATGGACTTCTGGATGACGACCGCCGACGGACTCCCGATCCCGAAATCGCTCGGCGCGTAACTGACCGACTTCTTCATACTCCTTAATAATAGCGAAACGGCTGTAAGTTCTCGTCTTGCAGCCGCTTTGCATTTTAAAAGAGTAGGTGAGCAAAAGGATAAAATAGCGGTTCCATGCAGGGGATTCCACGCAAATGCTTGTGCATTTGCTCTGAATGACGAGGTAAAAGTAAGGCTACGCGGTCTATTTAAAAAAATCTAACGCGCAGTTTCCGTCTTTAACTGTCATTCAGAGAAACGAGCGAACGAGGGTTGCGTTCGCTCGTTTCGTGGAATCCCCTACAATAGAGAAGTAATAAACCTAATACTTTAATTATAAATCGCGATAAAGACATTGAGCGCGGTGGCGAAAAGTATCCATCCGAGGTAGGGAATATTCAGTATCGCCGCTGCTTTGCTCACCTTGAACTCTAAAATTACGAGCGCGGTGATCATCGCGTCCAGGATTGCCAGCCAAATAAACGCGAAGAAATAAAGATCGGCTTTGAAAAATATCGGCGTCCACGTGATATTGACAAGGAAACTTACGACGCTTACAAGTACTGCGGCGTTCTTTATATTGCGTTCTTCGTGCGTTCCCGGCGAGTATGCCAGCGTAAGATAGAACGCTCCGCCCATGATGAAGTACAGCACGCTCCACACGACGGAGAACGTGACGTCGGGCGGCGTGAACGGCGGACGCACCAGCCCCGCATAGCCCTCGTTTGCTCCGCCGATAAAGCCCATCAGCGAGCCTATTCCCAGTGACGCAAGCCCCATAAGTATAAAATAAAGCGCGCGCAGTCCCGCGCCGGTTTTCTGTTTTACCGCTGCTTCCATTGTTTTTCCTCCGCGTTTAGTTTGCGCTGTGAGTGTGGATTTTATGCGTGGGAGGGGGATAAGGATAATTACTTGTTCCATGCCGGGGATCCTCACGCGAGTTATGGTAGCCTTCCCCCCCCTTGGGGGAAGGTGGCACGCGAAGCGTGACGAATGAGGGGATAAGACCGTATTGAAAGCGGAATAAGGATAAAAAAAGAGGTAAAATCGAAACGTTCTTCCATTTCCCCTCATCCGTTTTGCCTGTCGCTACGCTATCGGCAAAACACCTTCCCCCGAGTGGGGAAGGCTAGTATAAAGTTTTATTTTCGTTTTATCTCGTCATACTGAGGGAGCGGCTTTCCGCGACCGTAAGTATCCCCTACGAGAAGAATGGAATTAACCTTAATAAGGTACTAATCAAAACAAATGCAGCCACAGGTCGTTCACGACTATAACGGCACTGATTACGACGAGGTATGCGGCGAAAAATACTCCGTTGTTTTTCGCGAAAACTGTTTTGGCGAGCCGAAGCGACAGAAGTCCCGATAAAAACGCGGTGAAAAAGCCGACGAGGAGTTGCCCGACCGGAACGGACGAGGTTTCGCCGCCGATGATTTCCGCGAGCGCGGAACCGAGTATTACAGGTATCGATAAAATAAAGCAAAAGGCGGTGTTTTCGCGTTTTTCTACGCCCGCGAGCGTACCCGCAGTCACCGTTGTACCGCTTCGCGACAAGCCGGGAAACACGGCTAAGCCCTGGCAAAATCCCACGACCGCCGCGGTAAAGAAGTCGTGCCGCGGTTTCACGGTTTTTGGACGGTAAAACGCGCCTGCGGTGAGCAAAACCGCCGTCAGCATAAAGAATACGGGCAGGGTTTTTCCGTCCGAAAAAGCGGATTTTGCCGGTTTATACAATAGTCCTACGACCACAGCCGAAACCGCCGTTGCAATCACGACGGCCAGCGACGGTTTTGAGAAAGGCTTGCGTATTAAGCCGAAAACTTCGCCGCGGAACGCGATGATCACCGCCGCGAGCGTGCCGAGATGGAGTATAACGTCGAAGTACAGCGACGATTCCACACCGGTTATGCGCGCGAACAACACGAGATGCCCGCTGCTCGAAACGGGCAGAAATTCCGTCAGTCCCTGAATAAGTCCCGATACGAACGCTTGAAAATAACTCATACGCTAGTGTATTCAAAAGCCGCAAGATATAGACGAGCATAACGCGAGTTATTTAATAAGGTTAGTATAGCGGTTTGGTGCGGGGGATCCTCACGCGAGTTATGATAGCCTTCCCCCTCGGGGGAAGGTGGCACGCGAAGCGTGACGAATGAGGGGATAAGACCTTATTGAAAGTGGGATAAGGATAAAAAAGAGGTAAAACCAAAACTTTCTTCCATTTCCCCTCATCCGTTTTGCCTGCCGCTTTGCTATCGGCAAAACACCTTCCCCCGAGCGGGGAAGGCTTTTTTTTTCGGTCGTTCGATTTTAAATTTTAACGCGCAGTTTCCGTTTTATAGCCGTCATCCTGAGCGAACGAAGTGAGCGTGAGGATCCCCCATGGTAGAGAAATACTTATCCTATACGATATTTAACGCGTTTCCTTCAACCGGCGCAAAAAATGCCAAATTTCAGGCAAAAATCGTTAACGGTTACGCTTGCATAATCATCGGGTTTTTGGTAAAATATTCTTATAAACGGAACTGCGCGCAAAAGCGCAAAGAATACGCCGTATCGCGCGTTCCCTCGACTGCCTTAAAACGGAGGAAAATAATGAAAATCAATGTTTCCGCTCTTAATCCGGAACTTAACGAATGCGTCAAAGACTGCGCCGGAATGCTGGGTTTCGACCTTTGCGCCGACGGTCACGCGCTGAAAACAGAAACCGCCGAGGGGCTTACCGTCCGCTTCGACGGCAAGGACTTTACGGTGGGGTATCCCGAAACGGCTAAACACTTGTTTTTCCGCGGTTTGCGCCTTATCAGGCAAAACGGCGAGAAAAAAACCTATGAAATCAACGAAAACCGCGACTTTACCGAACTCGGCATCATGCTCGACTGCTCGCGCAACGCCGTGAGAAACGAACGCCACGTCCGCGAGATTATCCGCACGCTCGCGCTGATGGGCTACAACCAGTTGCAACTTTACACCGAGGACACTTACGAGGTCGACGGCGAGCCGCATTTCGGGTATATGCGAGGGCGTTACACGAAAGACGAAATGAAGCGTATCGACGCTTACGCCGCGCGTTTCGGCGTCGAAGTCGTGCCGTGTATTCAGACGCTGGCGCATCTCAACCAGATTTTCCGCTGGAACGAGTACGGCGCGATCAACGATACCGACGACATTTTGCTTATCGACGACGAGCGTACCTATGCGCTTATCGAAAATATGTTCAAAACGCTGTCCGAGTGCTATTCTTCGCGCAAGATCCATATCGGCATGGACGAAGCGCACATGATCGGGCGCGGCAGGTACGAGGACAGACACGGCGCAACGACGAACCGGGCGGAAATCATGCTCCGTCACCTTAACCGCGTGGTGGAGATCGCAGGCAAGTACGGATATCAGCCCATGATGTGGTCGGATATGTTCTTCCGTCTTGCTCACGGCGGCGAGTATTACGTCCGCGAAAAGGGCGCGATCGACGAAAAAGTACGCGCGCTCGTGCCGAAAAACCTCAGGCTCGTTTACTGGGACTATTACAATACCGATCCCGCGGTTTACGAGGCGATGATCGACAGTCACCTCGATTTCGACCGTGAAGTAATGTTTGCCGGCGGAGCCTGGATGTGGAGCGGTTTTACGCCGTCCAACCGTTTCGCGATCAAAGTCACGGATATCGCGATCGACGCTTGCAAGAAAAAAGGACTCGATAAAATCATGCTCACCATGTGGGGCGACGACGGCGCGGAGTGTTCGGATCAAGCCGTTTTACCCACGCTCGTGTTCGCCGCCGAGAAAATGTACGGCGGGGACGTAGAGGCGGCGTTCAAGGCGCTCACCGATATAGACTTTGAAAAGTTTATGAATATCGAAGCCGCGAACGATATTATCCCGACGGAAAACCCGGATCACCTGAACCCGAGCAAGTACCTGCTTTACAACGACTGCGTGGGCGGGTTGTTCGACTATACCGTGCGCGAAGGCGACGGCAGGACTTACGCCGAACACGCGAAAACGCTGAAAGCGATCGAGCGCAAGGCGGGCAGATATTCGTATATTTTCGCCACCCAGCGCGCGCTTTGCTCGGTGCTTGCCGCCAAGGTCGAACTGGGCATAAAGGCGCGAGCCGCGTATAAGAACGGCGACCGCAAGGCGATCAAGACACTTGTGAAAGAAGGGTATATGCCGCTGTTTGCCGCGCTTGAGGACTTTTACGCAAGTTTTCGGGAGCAGTGGGAGATAGACAACAAGCCGTTCGGTTTCGAGGTGCAGGACTACCGCATCGGCGGACTTATCCGCAGAGTTCGGCACTGCGCGGAAAAACTGATCGCTTATGCCGACGGCGCGACCGACAAGATCCCCGAGCTTGACGAAGTCGCGATCGAAAGCATGATGACGCCCGATGAAGCCGCTCGCCGCAAACTGAATTTCAATCGTTTCGGAGCCTCGATCGGAACGAATATTATGACCTGGTAGGTAATTATGCTTAACGTCGTACTCGTCGAACCCGAAATACCGCAAAATACCGGGAATATCGCGCGGACTTGCGCCTGTACAAATACGCGGCTGCATCTCGTGCGCCCGTTTGGTTTCGATATAAGCGAAAAGTCGCTGCGTCGCGCAGGGCTCGATTACTGGGACAAGGTGGATATAGTTTATTACGACAATGTTGCCGAGTTTTTCGAGAAGAACGCCGGCGGTAAGTTCTACTACGCCACCACAAAGGCAGAGCAAAGTTACACGGACGTAAGTTATCCCGACGGATGTTTTATCCTGTTCGGCAGGGAAACGAAAGGACTGCCCGAGTATCTTATTTACGCGGACTTCGACCGTGCCGTCCGTATTCCCATGTACGGCACGCTCCGTTCGCTTAACCTCTCGAACTCGGTTGCGATAATCCTTTACGAAGCGTTGCGCCAAAACGATTTTTTCGGACAAAAATAAATACGTTAGGGCGGCAATTCACCCTATAACCCGAATTTTTAGGATAAAGGTTATTTTATTATTTATTAGAACGAGAAGTTTTCGTTTTTACCCCGTCATCCTGAGCGCGTAGCGTGTAAGGATCCCCTACAACAAGAACGAACTTAACTTTTAAGATTGTAAGTATTACGGAAAGAGTATCTTTTCGTAATACTTCTTTTTTTCAAATGAAGGAAAAAAGAAGCAAAAAAAGTCACCGGGACACTTTCGGTTGTGTCCCGGACCCCGCAACTCTTTTAAGGTCGTCAAATAGGATAGCAGTAACTGTGTCGCGCGACTACCGAAACAAAACCTTCCCCCTTGGGGGAAGGTGGCGGCGTAGCCGACGGATGAGGGGATAATAACGTTTCCTTCCCGGCTTTTTCGGTCATTCAGAGCGTGGCGACACGCCACGCGTGGAATCCCCGACATGGAACGTATAATCGACCGTATTTAAAGGTTCCCTTGTGTAAAGGGAGCTGTCGCGACAGCGACCGAGGAATTGTAAACAAAATGAATGTGCGTTTTTTTTCGTTTTAACGAGTCATTCAGAGAAACGAGCGGACGCGTTTGCGTTCGCTCGTTTTGTGGTTCAGTTCATGAAATCCGAAATATCCTTAAATAAAATTATATTCACCGCACAGCTACACCGCAAGTCCCGAGAGCAGGGAAATCGCGATTAAACAATAGACGGACAGCGACAGCGCGTCGACGATGGTCGTGATGAACGGACTTGCGACGACGGCAGGATCGAGTCGGCATTTCTTTGCGATAAGCGGCATTGTGCAGCCGATGAGTTTTGCAAGGATTACGGTCGTGAGAAGCGCAAGGCAAATGACGAGCGCGACGGTGAAGCCGTTTTGTACCGCCCACAGTCTGTCGACGACCATAAGTTTTGCAAAACAGGCGACGGCGAGTGTGAGTCCGAGCAGTACAGACACGCGGAGTTCTTTCCAGATGACCTTACCTATGTCGCGGAAACCGACCTCGCCCAAGGCAATGCCGCGGATGATCGTGACCGAAGCCTGCGAACCGGCGTTGCCGCCCGTATCCATCAGCATCGGTATGGACGCGGTGAGAATAATGCCGAAAACGGGCATATTCAGCGTTTCTTCGTTTGCCGAGATAATCATGCCCGTAAAGGTCGCGGAAATCATAAGAATCAGCAGCCACGGAATACGGTTGAGCCAGATTTTCCAGACGCCGGTTTTCAGGTACGGCTTATCCGACGGCGTGACCGCGCTCATCTTCGCCATATCTTCGGTGCTCTCGTCCTGCATGATCTGGATTGCGTCGTCGACCGTGACGATGCCGACCAGCCGCTTTTCGCCGTCGACTACCGGCATTGCGAGGAAACCGTACTTTGCGATCATGTTGGAAACGTCCTCTTTGTCGGTCAGCGTTTCGACGTAAATCACGTTGTCCTCCATGATGTCGCCGATCCTGGATCCGGGGGAGGCGAGGAGAAGGTCTTTTGCCGAAACTATGCCGATAAGTTTCTTTTTTTCGTCGGTGACGTACATGGTGTAGATAGTTTCTTTGTCTACGCCCGTCTTGCGGATCCGGTCGAACGCCGCGGATACCGTCATGGAACTTGTCAGCGACACGAACTCGATCGTCATTATGCTGCCCGCGCTGTCTTTCGGGTACTTTAAAAGTTCGTTGATATACGCGCGGGTTTCGGCATCGGACTGCGCGATAATACGCTTGACTACGTTCGCCGGCATTTCCTCGATAAGATCTACCGTATCGTCGAGGAACAGTTCGTCCATGACCGCTTTCAGTTCGATGTCGTTCAGCGAGCGGATAAGAGCCTCTTTGCTGTCGCCGCTCATTTCGACGAACGTTTCCGCCGCGAGATCTTTAGGCAGTATGCGGAAGATGAGGACGACCTCTTCTTTGGGTACTTCGTCGAAAATTTCCGCAAGGTCGGTAGGGTTAAACTCGCGGAGAAGCGGCTTTAATACCGTAAAATTCCGCGCCTGCAGAAGTTTCAGGATTTCGTCCTCTTCGGCGATTCTGCGCGCAACGCCCGCCGGCAGGTCTTCCACCATGTCCACGGTGTCCTCGACGGACATTTCGTCCATTACCCGGTCGAGTTCGCGATCTTTCAACAGGTTTATTATGCGTTCTTTCAGTTCGACGTCGTCGTCGAGTTTAACCAGAAAATCCGCGGTTTCGTCGGGTGAGAATCCGCGGCAGGCTTTTTTCAGTTCTTCGTCGTCAAGACCGCCCAGAAACTCCGAGAGTGCTTCGGGCGTGGCGGTATCGAGGGCTTTCGCGAGTTCCGCGTAGTCCTCCGCCGCCAAAAGGTCATACCATTCCTTATTCATTGCTTGTGTCCCGCAACCGATTTTCGTGGGAAGTCAAGCACGGGTTTCCGTAAAAGTCGTTATTATCCGGCGAAGGCTCGCGAACAATAACGCTTATTACTCGGGGGATCCGCGCTTTTACTGCTACCTGCGTCCATTCGTTGCCTTACGCCTCCTTTTCAAGATTTCACTATCAGTATATGCTTTTCGGCGGAATAAGTCAACCGAATTTGCCTTACGCACCCCGGAATTTGTGTAAATATCGGTGTTTTACCTCTAAAAACCATTGTAATTTTCTTAAAAATGTGCTAAAATACAATGTAACGCAAAAACGGGTTTGCGGCGTTTTTGCATTGAAAAAGCGGAGGTTAAAGCATGTTTTTCGATTTCGACGCGCTATACAACGAAACCCAGGGCGACGCGTTCGCTTCGGGTAAGAAGAAGTTTTACGACAACAAAGTCAAGAGCATCACGACGGCGACGCGCGACGGAAAGTTCGATATTCTATCCACCGTTCAGGGTGACAGACTTTATAACTGCAAAATAACTTTCGACGAGCAGGGCGGGCTGTACGACTACGAGTGTGACTGCGACAAATTCAATCTCGAAAGCGGTCCGTGCAAGCACATAGTCGCCACCGCGCTCAGTTACGAAGAGCGCAATCCGCAGGTGCGCGAACCGGTCGATATCCGCAAAAAGACCGATCCCGGCGCGGTCAACCTCATTGCCGAGTACGGCAAGAAGAAACGCCGCAGGTTTATCACCGGCGACGCCGTGAAAACTGAACTGATCCCTTATCTCGAAATCGGCGACGGCGTGTCGCTGCGTTTCACCATAGGCAACAAAAAACAGTATAACTTAAAAGATATTTCCGACTTCGTGTCGTGCGTTTCGGCGTGCGGTTACCGTCGCTACGGCGTCGATCTCGAGTTGTATCACAATATCGAAAACTTCACCGAAAACAGCAAAAAACTGGTGGATTTTCTCGTGAAATGCTACTCGGAGAAAATCGAACTCAGCGGCTCGTTCATGCGCTACAAGGACGAAATCCGCTTGCTTTACGGCGACGTGGACGAGTTTTTCGCGCTGTACGAAGGCTCGCTCGTGCACCTTGGAAAGTCTGATCTCGTGCTGATCGAGCCGTTTAACGCCGCGCTCCCAGTAAAACTCATCGTGACCGACGAAGAGGGCGGGTATGCCGTCACGCTTTCAGAGACGGACTGTAAATTTATCGACGGCAAGGACTACAAGTACGTCCTTACCCAAAACCGGATTTACCGCGTGAGCGACGAGTTCGACGCCGCGGTGCGTTCGTTCTTCGACTATATCGCGATGAAAAAGCGACTGTTCGTCGCCGATCACGACATGAGCGCGTTCTACAACAGCGTAATTTGTCAACTCAACGATTATATCGAAGTCGATTCCGGCTCGATCGATCTTTCCGTGTACGAAGCCGCGCCTCTCGTCGCCAAGATTTACATCAACGGCAAGGACGGCAGCGTGTATCTCGACGTCAAGGCAAGTTACGACGATAATCCTATCGACCTTTTCTCCGACGTGATCGGCGGGGATTTCGTGCGCGACTGGGATACCGAAAACGCGCTCCGCGGCGTGCTTGCAAAATATTTTCCGCACTATCCCGACCTGTATCTTGACGACGAAGCGGAGATCTTCACGTTCCTGTCCGAGGGCGTAAAGGAACTTTTCGAGTATGCCGAAGTGTTCGTCACCGACAGTATGAAAAAAATGCGTATCCGCACTTCGCCGCGTATTCACGTGGGCGTGCGCCTTACGAGCGACCTTCTCAATCTGCAACTTTCCGCCGACGGCTACACGAGCGACGAACTGGCGGCGATACTCGCGGCTTACCGCGAAAAGAAACGTTATATCCGTCTCGGCGGCGGATTTGTCAACCTCGAGGACAACTCGATCGAGGCGCTCAGCGAAATACTGGAAGTGGCGAAACTTACCGACGGGCAGTTTGAAATGCCGCGCTATTACGCGCCGTTCGTCAACAGCGAACTCAAACAAGGCTTTTTTTCGCTCTCCCGCGACAGCGCGTTCAAATCGCTGTTAAAGTCGCTCGAATCCGTGGAAAACGCCGACATCGAAGTACCCGAATCGCTGCGGCTTATCATGCGTAACTATCAGAAAACCGGTTATCGCTGGCTGAAAATGCTGAAAGACAACGGCTTCGGCGGGATCCTTGCCGACGACATGGGCCTAGGTAAGTCGCTGCAGGTCATCGCGCTGCTGCTCGAAGAAAAATCCACCGCGATTATAGTTTGTCCCACGACGCTCATGCTCAACTGGGTGGGCGAAATCGAGAAGTTCGCGCCGTCGCTGAAAACTCTCGCCGTCATGGGCAGTCAGGAAGAACGGCGCGATTGTATCGCGCGCGCCGCGGACTACGACGTGATCATCACTTCCTATGATCTTATCCGCCGCGATCACGAACTGTACGAGGACGTTACGTTCGATTACGCGATCGCCGACGAAGCGCAGTTTATCAAAAACCCCGAAACGAAAAACGCGGTTGCGGTTAAAAAAATCAAGGCGAAACATCGTTTCGCGCTCACCGGCACGCCGGTCGAGAACAACCTCGGCGAACTCTGGTCGATATTCGACTTTATCATGCCGTACTATCTCGGCAGTTACGGCGCGTTCCGCGACAAGTACGAAACCGACGTAGTGCGCGGCGACGAGGGGGCGACCGAGCGGCTTAAACGCATAGTAAAACCGTTTATTTTAAGACGACTGAAAGCGGACGTACTCAAAGAACTGCCCGCGAAAATGGAGAGTATTCTCGACGCGCCGCTCGAAGGCGAACAGAAGAAACTGTACGAAGCGAACCTCGCGCTTATCCGCGAAAGCATGCGCTCCACTCCCGACATGAGCAGGGTGGTCGTGCTGTCCATGCTCACCAAACTTCGCCAGATCTGTTGCGATCCGTCGCTTGTTTATCCCGATTACACCGGCAACTCCGCGAAAACCGACGCGTGCATGGAACTGATCGACACGGCGGTCGAGGGCGGACACAAGATACTTTTGTTTTCGCAGTTTACCTCGATGCTGGACGTTATCCGCCGCAAACTCATGGAGAAGGGCATTTCGCACTATGTCTTAAAGGGCGATACGCCCAAGTCTGAGAGATTGCGCCTTGTAGGCAAATTCAACGAGAACGACGTAAAAGTATTCCTTATCTCATTGAAAGCCGGCGGCACGGGCATCAACCTTACCGGCGCGGACGTGGTTATCCATTACGATCCGTGGTGGAACGAATCCGTCATGAATCAGGCGACCGACCGCGCTTACCGCATGGGACAGCAAAAGAGCGTTCAGGTCTACAAACTCATCGTCAAGGACAGCGTCGAAGAGAAAATCGTCAAGTTACAGGAGAAAAAATCCGCGCTGGCGGGGCTTGTCGTCGGCAAGGAAAACGGCATTAAAGAAATTATCGAGTTGTTAAGTTAGGACTATTTTTTGAAAAAATATTGCAAATTTATCCGAAAATATTGCAGATAACGCTTTGTTTCAATATATTTAAAATTTTTAAAAAAAGTTTAAAAAAACTCTTGACAAACGAATCGGATAGGTATATAATGTCAGTCGTAATCAGGAACGAGTGTTCCGGTTACACCTAAACAGCTCATCATTTTCCCCCTTATCATATAGCAAGATGGTCGACCGTAAAATCGGCCATTTTGCATTTTAAACGGAAAACGATCGCATCTAAACGGTGCGACTTTTTTATAAGGTCGATTATTTGCTCCATGCATGGGATTCCACGAAAATGCCGGTGCATTTGCTCTGAATGACGGGGAACACTGAAACTGCGCGTTTGATTTTCAGGATAATTTATAAGGATAAATAAAACAGAACGAAACCTTTCCGTTCTACCTCGTCATTCAGAGGAGCAACGGCATTGTTTAACTCTAAAAACAATGCCGTTGCGACGTGGAATCCCCCACAACAAGAACGTTATTGACCTTTTTTATAAGGTCGGATCAGCGGTTCCATGTCGGGGATTCCACGCAAATGCTTGTGCATTTGCTCTGAATGACGGGGAACACGGAAA
>CAKQVV010000018.1 GCA_934277845.1 uncultured Clostridia bacterium | reverse complement strand
GGCTGATCGATCCGTTCGGCGTCGAGAGATTCGCCGAAATGCTTGTGTCGAAAGACAAAACCCGCGCTTACGTCGTGGGCGAGTGCTTCCGCGCCGAGCCGTGCGGACACGACCGCATAATGAAACTTGCGGGACTGAACGAAGATTACGAGTACGAAATAGAAGAACTCGGACTGACGGCGAGCGGCAAAGCACTGATGAACGCGGGACTCACCGTACCGCGGCTTATCGACTACGACTGCTGGATATGGCATATTAAAAAGGTGTAGAACAAATATTCTCGTATGCGTATATGCGCATATATCGGGAAAGACGGCGATTTTCGTGTCGCCGCCTTTTGTTTTGCGCAAATATGCGCATAATCGCAGGTGTTTTCGGTTGCGGCGGCGAAGAACAGGCATGAAGAACGGCGGGTTTGTATAATTTTCGCGACGGGTATTGACATAATCGCATGCCCGTTGTATAATTTATCCGGAAATATATTTTCCGGAGGCATAACAATGAGCAGGAAGTTGGTTGCGTATTTTTCCGCAAGCGGAGTTACCGCTTCGGTTGCAGGAAAACTTGCCAGAGCCGCGGACGCGGACTTGTTTGAAATAAAACCCGAAGTGCCGTATACCGCGGCGGATCTCGACTGGACGAACAAGAAAAGCCGCAGCACGATAGAGATGAACGATCCCGCGTCGCGTCCCGCGATCAAAGAAAAACTGGCGGATATGGCGGATTACGACGTGGTATTCGTCGGTTTCCCGATATGGTGGTACGTCGCGCCCGCGATTATCGACACTTTTTTGGAGAGTTATGATTTTGCGGGCAAGACCGTAATTCCGTTTGCGACAAGCGGCGGCAGCGGCATGGGCAGGACTGTGGCGGCGCTCGAAAAAGTCGCGCCGAAAGCGCAATTCAAGCCCGGCAAGATGCTTAACCGCGCGTCCGAAGCGGACATGAAAGAGTGGGTGCGTTCGCTCGGAGTGCAGTAATGAAATATGTTTTTTTCGGACTGAATTACGAAAAAGGACAGGCATAAAATGGACTGGAATCAGATATGGCAAACGGTGAAGTCGTGGCTGCTGAACACGGGCATCAAGATCGTCATCGCGATAATTTTACTTATCGTTTCGTTCGCGATTATCAACTTTATCGCGAAGAAAGTGGAAAAGCACGGCAAGAAAGCCGAGGAAAAGCACAAGGTCGACAAGACGCTTTACCGCACGTTGAGTTATATTATCAAAGTCGGGCTTAAAGTCATCGTCGTGGTGTGCCTCATCGGGTATCTCGGCATCAATACCGGCGCGATCACGGCGCTCATCGCGTCTTTGGGCGTGGGCGTCGGCTTGGCGGTCAACGGTACGCTTTCGAACTTCGCCGGCGGCGTACTGCTGATTATCACTCGCCCGTTCCGCGACGACGATTATATCGAGGCTAACGGTTACGAAGGCACGGTAGAGGATATTCGCATTTGCTACACGACGATACGTACCTATGACAACAAACTCGTGTATTTGCCCAACGGCAAGTTGTCCACCGGCGAAATAGTCAACTATACCGCGAAAGGCACGAGAAGAGTGGATATTTCGTTCACGATTTCCTACAACGCCGACTTTAAGAAAGCCGAGGAAATTTTTCTCGACATCTGCTCGAAACATCCGCTTATCATGCAGACGCCCGAGCCTTCGTCGCGTATTTCCGCGCACGGAGAAAGCAGTATCGTACTGGCGAGCAAGGCCTGGTGCAAGGCTGAGGACTACTGGACGGTGTATTTCGACCTGATGGAACAGGTCAAGACCGCGTTCGACGAGAGCGGTATCGAAATCCCGTACAACCAGCTCGACGTCCACGTCAAAAACGACTGACGGGAAACAAACGGAGAAAACGAAATGACTTACAGTAAATTGTACCTTACGCCCGACGGCTTCGACGATATGATCATGTACTCGGACGGAGAAAGCCTGACGGGACTTATATTCGCGCGCTCGCGCGACGAGAGAAAATCCGGAGAGAGCGAGGGAAAGAACTTGCCTGTGTTTGCCGAAACGGAGCGGTGGCTCGACGAGTATTTCGCGGGGCACGATCCCGGGTTTACGCCGGCGTTCGATCTCGGGGAAATATCGGACTTCCGCAAAAGAGTGACGGAAATAATGCTCGGTATTCCTTACGGCGAAACGATTACCTACGGCGACATCGCGATGATGATAGCAAAAGAACGCGGCGTTGCGCGCATGTCCGCGCAGGCGGTGGGCGGCGCGGTGGGAAGCAACCCGGTTTGCATTATCGTGCCCTGTCACAGGGTGATGGGCGCTGACGGCAAAATCACGGGTTACGGCGGCGGCATAAGCAATAAGGCGGCTTTGTTAAAGTCGGAAAAGAACGGCAAGCGTTGAGCGTAAAGGATAATAAAATACGGATTACGTCGTGAAACAAAAACGCAATTTATAACTGTTGAGAAAAAAGCAGAGGGAAAGTATGAACAAAATCGTGAAAAGAATATTGATTACGGCAGGTGCGGTGCTGGGCGCGATAGTGCTTGTCGTGGGCGGCTATGTTATTTACGTCGTGGCGTCCTACTCGCGCATAGAGGACAAACTCGCGCTGACGCCCGAGGGCACGGGCAGCGTAGCCGTTACGACCGGCACGGAGTACACGGTAGTCACGCAAAACCTCGGTTTCGGAGCGTACACCGCGGATTTTACGTTCTTTATGGACGGCGGCAAGGAGTCGCGGGCAAAGAGCGCGGACAGCGTAAAGGCTTGCATAAAGGCGGGAGCGGAAAAAGTAAGGTCGTTCGATCCCGATTTTGCGTTCTTTCAGGAAACGGACACCGGTTCGACGCGCAGTTACAAGATCGACGAGCGCGAGATAGTGAAGGAGTACTTCGACGGTTTTTCTTCGGTGTTTGCGGTGAATTATCACTCGGCATACCTGTTCTATCCGATATTCGAGCCGCACGGCGCGTCCAACAGCGGCATGCTGACGTTCTCGAAATCGACGATTACTTCGTCGGTACGGCGCAGCCTGCCCATTTCCACCGGCTTTTCCAAGTTTCTCGACCTCGACCGCTGTTACAGCGTGTCGCGCACGCCCGTAGATAACGGCAAAGAACTGGTGCTCGTCAACGTGCACTTGTCCGCTTACGGCGGCAGCGACGAAATACGCGCGGCGCAAATGAACATGGTGCTGGGCGAGATTCAGTCCGAGTACGAAAAGGGCAATTATTGCGTCGTCGGCGGCGATTTCAACCACGATTTCACGGGCGATTCCACGCAAAAACTCAACGGCGGCGAGGAAGTCGATTTCGGTTGGGCGATGCCGTTTCCTGCGGAAATGCTGGAATCTTATCCCGGCGTGGTTCGTGCGATCGATTATTCGGACGGACTGAAACCCACTTGCCGCAACTGCGACGTGCCGTATAAAGAGGGCAACTTCACCATTATCGTCGACGGATTTCTGACGAGCAAAAACGTCGAGATCACTTATCTGGACAACGTAGTCACCGGTTTTACCTATTCCGACCACAACCCCGTGGTGATGAAATTCAAGTTGGCATAAAGAACAGATGGAAAGAGTATAAAAACGGAAACTGCTCGTTCGATTTTAAAATTATAACGAGCAGTTTTACTGTTACCGCGTCATTCAGAGAAACAGCCGCACGATTTCGTGCGGCTGCTTCGCGGGATCCCATGCTATGAGAGAAATACTGATCCTTTTAATATCCCTAGGGTTAGTTTAGCCATCACTAGTAACCTAAAAAACAGTCTTTTCCGCGCTTTCGCTCGTTGGATTGCTAGGCGTACGCCCGGTACGCCGTCGCAACCCAACGCACGAAATCATCGAAAAATCCAAGTTTTTAAGGCGCGAAGCGTTTTTGCGGTCAAGATGGCGAGATAATTAAAGGCAAACGACCGAACGCGTACCGATGTCGCGCGGAGCGGAGTTTAACGCATAATTAGCCGTCATATTGTCCGCAAAAATTATTAGTGATAGTTAAACTAACCCTAAAAAATAATTCTGAAAATTATGTCCTGGGCGTAGTCGCCGAAGTTTGTGCCGAAAATGTTGATGCCGCCGCAATGCACCGCGTCGTGCTTGACGCCGATCTTGACGGAAACGTATGGTTTACTCATCACGTCGAGGTTTTTCAGGTTGACGTAACTCATGAACTGATTGTTCATCGTGGTGCCCGAGTCGGTTACCTGCCAGTTGGTGAGTATGCCGTACTGCGTGTGCGTGCTCGGCCAGTACGGCGGATTGAATTGTCCGCGCCGTCCGCCGAAGTCGCCGGGGCATACCCAGGTGCCTATCTCTATGTCGTTTATCCACACGGTGATGTCCGATTTGAAATCGTTGTTATACAGCGGCGCTTCGGAGCAAGCCTCGAACGAGAGTTCAAGCCGTTTTATGTCCTGTTTTATTTCGGAAGTACCGACGCGGTATTCGACTCTGCCTTTCGAGAACCACATGAGCGCGGCTTCGTGCCGACGCGGAGAGAAGAACAGCGATACGTCGTCGTCAAGACCGATACGCTCGTCCTTGCTCACGATGCCGCAGGGCGCGACGATATTTTCGTATGACGAAAACGAGCCTATGGGGATATTATGTTCGATTTTCAGCGAACGTTCGTGCTGCATTTCGAGAAGTTGATCGAAAAGTGTGATGACGATCTTGTCGCAACTGCGGTAACAAGTGCGCGTTTTGCCGGTTGTGGTGTAGTTGACCTCGGTGAACAGCAAGCCCGCTTGTTCCAGCAGGTTAATGTTCAGCGCGGTGCTGGAAATCGGCTGACCGAGCGTGAGCGCGATTTCTTTGACGCTCATGCTGGAAAATATCAGCAGTTTCAGTATGTCTATGCGAATCGGGCTTGATAACGCTTTTGCCAGGTTAAGTACCTTTTCGTCGTCGTCGAGCGTGAGTTTCATCGGATAAAGCATAATTTTCCCTCGTTATTCCGGCAATTTTTTATACATTATAACAAAGTGTGCGACGGTTTGTCAACGTACTAATGCAATATTTGTGAAAAAGCCGGCAGGTAAATTTTTCAAATTATGGAAAACTTTGCCCGTTTTTCGCTTGTCCGTGTGACACGAAATAATCATAAAAACGACGGTGCGGGTGTGATTTTGCCGTAAAATCGCAAAAAAATCGTGCATCGAAGCAACCGTTACATAGATTTTGTGGGTAGTCGGATTTTTTTACGGGTAATTTATGTAAAAGTATTGTACACAAATCGGTTAAACCTTATAATTATAGCGACGAACGGACGAGCGAAGAAACGCGCCGACCGTTATAAATTACTTCAAAGGGAAACTTATGAGAAACGAACACCCCGAACCGCAACTTAAAAGAGACAAGTGGCAGACGCTGAACGGCGAGTGGGAATTTACATTCGGCGACGAAATGCCGCTATGCGACTTTGTGTCCGGAAAGGCGGAAATGCCGATGAGAATCAACGTGCCGTTTGCGTATCAGAGCGAACTGAGCGGAATAGGCGACAAGAGCGTGCACCCGGTCGTCAGGTACAGAAAGAGGTTTTCGCTGTCGCCCGCGCTGAAAAAGGCAAAAGGTGCGGTACTGCGATTTCTGGCGGTAGATTACGAGTGCAAAGTGTGGATAAACGGCTGTTTCGCGACGGCTCACCGCGGCGGTTACGGCGCGTTTTACGTCGATATTACGCCGTATCTCAATCGCACCGGCGAACAGATCGTAGCGGTGGAAGTGCGCGACGAACTAGACGAGAGTCAACCGCGCGGCAAGCAGAGTTGGCTGCCCGAGTCGCATCGGTGCTGGTACACGCAAACCACGGGAATATGGCAAAGCGTGTGGCTGGAAGCGCACGACGGCGACTTTATAAAGAAACTGACGGTCACGCCCGATCCCGGGACGAACAGAGTCACGATCGAAACCGCGCTCGAATACGGGATCGCCGACGGGCTTACCGCCGAGATCGTCACGCCGGACGGCGAAAAAATAACGTTTTCGCGCAGCCTTACCGGCAGAAAAAACGCGCTGACGGCAGATATCATAAAACCCGACCTTATCGACGAAATTCAACTCTGGTCGCCCGAAAACCCGGTTGTTTACGGACTTAACCTGACTCTGACGGCGGGCGGCAAAACGACGGACGCGGTAAAAAGTTATTTTGCGTTCCGCGAAATCCGCGTCGAGGGCGACAAGATTTATCTTAATAATCTGCCGCTGAAATTCAAACTTGTGCTCGATCAGGGTTACTGGGCGGACGGAGGCATGACGCCGCCGTCGACCGACGCGCTGAAACAGGATATTCTCACCGCCAAAGCGATGGGTTTCAACGGCGCGAGAAAACATCAGAAACTCGAAGATCCGTACTTTTACTATTACGCCGACACGCTGGGATTTTTCGTGTGGTCGGAAACGCCGAGTGCGTACCGTTTTTGCGCCGAAGAAGCGCGCGCGCTGACCGAAACGCAATTCGACGTGATCGAGCGGTCGATAAATCACCCGTCGGTGGTGGCTTACGTCCCGATCAACGAGAGTTGGGGGATAAAGGAAGTACTCTGCGACGAAAAGCAAAAGGCGTTTGCCCGCTCGCTGTACGGACTGGTGAAATCGCTGGATCCCACGAGGCCGGTGGTGACGAACGACGGCTGGGAAAACCTCGCCGAAACGGACATTATTACGGTGCACGACTACTCCAAGTACGGCGACGAGTTCGCGATCAAGTACGGCGGGGCGGAAGAGAGTACCTATCCCATGTGGAAACGGCTGATGGCGCGCGGAGAAACGTTGCCCGACAAGCCGATGATGCTGACCGAGTACGGCGGCATAGCGATCGACACGGGCGGCGGCTGGGGATACAGCGGCGCGGAAAAGAGCGTGGACGACTTCTTTTCAAGATTCGAGCGGCTCAGCGAAAACGTATTTGCGGCGTTCCCGGCGGGCGCGTGCTACACGCAGCTGACCGACGTCGAGCAGGAACAGAACGGACTGCTCGATCACCGTCATCGCCCGAAATTTTCGGTACATACGATAAGAGAAATAATGGACAAATTCGACGAAACGAGTCAATTCGCCAAAAAGGAGAAGATATTATGAAGAGAATAGTTTGCCTTATTTTATGCGTGCTGTGTTGTTTCCCGCTTTTTACCGGTTGCGCGGGCGGCAGCAGCGAAAACCTGCAGTTCTGGGTGTACGGCTCGTCCGACCAACTCGACATGTACACCCGCGTCACCGACACTTTTAACGAAACTTACGGCAAAGAGCACGGCATAGAGGTGGATATTTCGCAAAAGCCAAACGGAAGTTATGCGCAGACCGTGCAGGTTTCGTCCACTTCCGCGGCAGGTCCCGACGTGTTCCTGATCGCGGAAGCGGAGTTCAAGTCCTGGATCGTGGGCGAGTATTTCTGCCCGATTCAGGAGTACGTCGATCAGGTTACGGACATCGACCTCGGCGACATTATGCCGACTACGGTCAATCGTTTGCGCTACAACCGCGAAACCAACACTTCGCACGTCGACGATCCGCTTTACGGCTTGCCGCTCGACTCGCAGCCGACCGCGCTTTATTACAATCAGACGATGCTGGAAAAAGCGGGCATAATCGTGATCAGCGTGGACGCAGCCGACCTTGACAGATGGAACGCGGGCGAAATCGCCGATCATAACGGCAAAAAGAAGTCCGATTTTGCGAAACTCAGCGGCGTGACTGTGCCGGCGAAAGGCTATTACCGCTCGCTCAATCCTTACTATTACAACGGCGAATACACGAAAACGTGGGTAAAACCCGACTTTGCCAACGGCGAAATCGCGGTGTTCAACAACCGTATCGCAATGAACTGGGACGAAGTGGAAGATCTCGGCATGCTGTTCTCGGGAAAATATAACCCCAAGCCCGGCGAAGAGAGCAAGGCTAATCCCGTGACCGAGTTCGGCACGCAGTACGGCTACTTTACCGAGTGGTGGTTTAATTACGGCTGGAGCGTGGGCGGAGATTGCCTCAACGACCTTACGGACGGCGGCGAGTGGAATTTCTCGCTGCTCGATCCCAACCCGAATTTCGTGGTGGCGGACGGCAAGACTTTCACCGGCAGAACGGGCAAGGTCTACAACGCCGGCGAAACCGTGAACTTCGTCGACAAGATGAACATACTGAAAGACGCCGCCGGCAAGGACGAAATACTCGTCGCCGATATTTACGGCGATTATCTGCACGACAACGCAAACGTGGTGAAGAACAAGGACGGCGCGGTTTCGGGCGACAAGGCGGGGCTCTGGAGCGGCGTGACCGAAGCGGAAGCGGCAGGTACGCTCAATCGGCTCCCGTCCACCCGCGACGCGTTCAACCGCTATCTCAAACTGGGCGCGAAAACCGACGCTAATATCGACGGCGAAAGCGGACTGGACATTTCGCCCAACCCCTCGACGTTCGCTACTCGTACTTCGATGAACTACTTTTTCTCGCAAAGCCTTGCAGTACTCGCGCAGTCGTCGGTTTATATGGCGGATCTGAGCGAAGAGGCCAAAGCGCGAAAATTTCAGTGGGACGTCGCTCCGCTGGTCGTCTACAAAGAATACGTCGATCCGTCCGATCCCGAATGCGACGAAGTGAAAGCGCAGGGCAAGCAGGCGGGACACAGCAACTCGCTGTCCATGGTTATCCGCACGGGTTCGGAAAAGAAACAGAAAGCCGCGCAGTTCATGATGTGGATGGCATCAGCGGAAGGACAAAAGATCCGCGCGTCGATAGGTTTCTTCCCTAATCAGAAATCGCTTCTGCCGTCGGTCGAGTTCAAAAAGGGAGTTGCGCCCGGTAACGTGCGCGTGTTCAGCGAAGCGCTGGAATTCCAAGGCCCCGGCGACTGGTGGTACATGCCCGATCACGTATGGGTGGAGAAATGGTGCGTCGATCTCAACGCCGACGTGAGAAACGGCAAAATGACCTACTCCGACTGGTATTCGCCGGCGATCGTGCGTACCAACGACTGGTTACAACAGTACAAACAGTATCAAAGATAAGCGCGCCTGTTTTGCGAAGAGGAAAAAATCAATGGATTTATACGGAAAATACCTTCACGTGCGTTCCGTCGAGGAAAAGAAATCGCGGCGAAGAAAGATATTGCGCCGCAACGTGATAGCGACGGCAATGGCTTCGCCGCCGTTCATAGGCTTTTTGTGCTTTACCGCCGTACCCATGATCATGTCGCTCGTCATCTCTTTCACCGAACTGCACTCGTACAATCTTTCGCTGGCAAAATTTATCGGTATCCGCAACTACGTCGAAGTATTGAAGTCGGAAATGCTGTGGACGTCGGTGCTCAATACGCTTTACTATTGTCTGAGCGTGCCGATAAACATCTGCGTCGCGCTGTTTCTTGCGAATATTCTGACGAGAAAGATCGTGTGCGGCAACGTCGCGCGTGTCATTCTGTTTATTCCTCAGGTATGCTCGTCCGTCGCGGTAACGCTGATGTGGCAGTGGATTTTCGAGGACAATTACGGCGTCATCAACACGGTGCTCACGGCGATGGGCTTGCCTAAAATCCCGTTTATGACGGACAAAAACTGGTTTATGCCGGCGGTACTCACGATAAGCCTGTGGCAGAACGGCACAAACGTGGTGCTGCTGCAGGCGGCGTTCGTCAATATCAACAAGTCGCTTCAGGAAGCGGCGAGAATAGACGGGGCAAACGAGCGTAAAGTGTTCTGGAGCGTTACGCTGCCGGGACTCACGCCCACGTTGTTCTACATGCTGACGATGTACCTTATCGCCGCGCTTCAGGAACAGACGGTGATGCAGATCATCACTACCAACGGCGTGGGACCGGGTTATCGTGCGCTGACGCTCGTGTATTACATTTACCGCATGGCGTTTACCTACACGGCAACCATGGGTATGGGCATGGCGTGCGCGCTGAGCTGGTTCGTCGCGATATTCATTCTCATCGTCACGCGCATTAACTTCCGCCTCGGGCAGAAGTGGGTTTGTTACGATTAGGGGGGATTATGAATAACGCTTTACACACGGGAAGCGGAGATTTATTCGTCCCCGCGAAAAAGAAACGCAAGCCGCTTGTCGGCTCGCACGTAATCATACTGCTCGCGATACTGTTCGTGCTGGTACCCACTTACATAATGATGATAACCTCGCTGACCTCGACGATAGAGGCGAATAACGCCGCTTTTACATGGTGGCCGAAACAGGGGCTGACGGTCGCGGGGTATATAAAGGCGTTCACGAGAAAGACCGCAGGCAACTCGCTGCTTCGCTCGTTCGGCAACACGATGTGGATATATCTGCCGTCGACGATAGTGGGGATTTTCATCAGTTCGATGTCGGCGTTCGCGTTCGCAAAACTGGATTTTTACCTCAAAAAACCGATGTTCGCGATACTGCTTGCGACCATGACGGTGCCGAACTGCATCGGCATAATCGCGTCGTTCCTTATGTTTGACAGACTCGGCTGGATAAACACGCCGCTGCCGCTCATGATTCCGCGTATGCTCGGATCGATCGGCGTGGTGTTCTTTCTCCGGCAGTTCTTCATGGGAATCCCCGACGACCTCGTGGGAGCGGCGAATATCGACGGTTTGGGCGAGATCGGCGTCTATTTCAGGATAATGCTGCCCATCGCCGTGCCCGCGCTCATTTCGCAGTTTATCCTGAATTTCATCGCGGCGTACAACGACTATCTCGCGCCGCTATTGTATCTGCAGAACGCGAAAATGTACACGCTGCAAATTTCGCTGGCGTTCTTTGCCGAAGCCTACGTGCAGGACTGGCCGCTCAGAATGGCGGGTTGCGTGATTTCCATGCTTCCGCTGGTCGTGCTGTACCTGATCTCACAGAAGTATATCCTTAAAGGCGTGGCGATCTCGTCGGGACTGAAAGGGTAAGGAAAAATAGCGGCGGGAGAGCGAAGAAAAACCGTCGCCGTAACCGAATTACGTTAAAAAAACCGCCGTGCGGACGGATAATTCCGCACAAAACAATCAGGAGGAACAGAGATGAAACTATTAAAGAAACTCGTATGCTGCATAATCGCCGTCGCTACGATAGCGTCGGTTGTTGCGTGCTCGGACGGGAAGTCCGGTTTCGAACTTATGCACTACGACGGGACGAACCCGGGCGAAACCTACGACACGGATTTGCTGTACAAGAACAACACGGTTTTCTGGGGCGGCGACAGCGGCGTGATCTGGGTGAGCAAAGAGCAGTCGCCCGAATACGGCGGTTACTTCTATCAGTACATGTCCGAGTGCGCGGGCGTGGCGAACGTGGTACCGTCCACCGAGGACGGCAAAACTCCGCCGCTCGAGCACAATCACAACGGTCCCGCGGCGTACACTTCGCACATTAAACTCACGAGAAGCCGCGATCTCAACGACTGGGAGCCGTGCGGCGCGGTGGACGACGGTATGGCGCTCCGCGTAGACGAAACCGAATGGGTGGGCGATTACCTGTGGGCGCCCGAGTGCATTTACGACAAGGTTTCGGGCAAGTACTTTCTGTACTTCTCGGCGCGTTCGAAAAAGAACAACGCCGAACTCAGGGCTTTGGGCGCGCAGTATTCCGATACCGACGTGAGCGTGGCTCCGTGGGAAAGATTTTACCTCGGCATCGCCGTTTCCGACACGCCGGTAGGACCGTTCAGGCTTGTTTCCAGCGAGAACGTCTACGGCGACAAGACGGCAAAAAACCTCAACGGCGAGGTCATCAGCGGCATTAACCCGGCGTTTATGCTCGACAAGGCTTGCGACGAGTATTTCTACACCGACGAGTTCCGCGCGAGAGCGGACTTCGACGAACTCGACGAAAAATGCTTTGCGGCGATAGACATTCACCCCTTTATCGACGACGACGGTGCGCTGTACGTGTACTTCGTCAAGCACGGTTCGCTTTCCAACCTCGAGGGCAACGTCATCTGGGGCATGAGAATGAAAGACATGGTCACGCCCGATTACGGCACGATGACCATGGTAGCCGGCAACGGTTACACGAGAAAGGATATTCCCGGCATTGCCGAAGGCTCGGAGATAAACAAGTCCGTCGTGAGAGTGGAATATAAGGGCACGGGCGAGGGCGATTATCCCAACGATCCGGATTACCCGCGTCACCTGTCGACTAGTTACGTCCGCTACACCAACTATGCGGACGGCACGTCGCAGAGCGCGGACGACCTTACCGACGGATCGGTCGTCGAGGCTCCGCAGATGCTGACGACCAAGGACAAGGACGGCAGGAAGGTATATCTTCTCGCATTTTCTCCGCGAGGAGTGGGCGACTACAACTACAACGTCAAGTTCGCGTACTCTTATAGTCCGCTGACGGGCTTTGTCAAGGCAAAGGCGGAAGAGCGTTCGATGATCTTGGGCGTGGACGAGAGAAATACTTTTATGTCCAACCTCGGTCACGTTCAGTTCCTTAAAGTCGACGGACAGGACTGGATCGTTCACTGGGAATTTCCCGCGCCGTTCGGCGGTTACGATACGGGACGAATTTACGCGCTCAGTCAGATGACGTGGCAGTATAACGAGGCGCTCGGCTTCGATACGCCGGTAGCCAACGGTCCCACCACTTCGCTCCAGCCGCTCCCGTCCGTGTATTCGGGCTATCGCAACGTGGCGGAAAGAGCGACCGTCACCGCGACGAACGAGATCGACGGCAGCGCGAAGTACCTGACCGACGGAATGACGGTCACCATGCGGCGCGACGAGGACAGACAGTTCCGCGCGAAAGGCTGCAAGACGAAAATCACGCTGACTTTCCGTGAGCCCGTTTCCGTCCGCGGCATACTGATTTACAATTCGTACAACAACAAGTACACGTTCAAAAACGTGTCGAACATAAGTTTTGCGCTCGCCGAAACGCCGGCATGGCATACCGGCAACGAAAAATCGTGTTTTATAGCCGATCTGCCGTTTGCCGTCGAGGCGTATTCGCTCCCGGAAGGCGGTTTGCAACCCGGTTCCGCGGCGGTGGCGACGTTTAACGAAATCAAGACGAACAAGATCGAGATCGAGTTCGATAAGGATGATATGCTGGGTAAGGGCGACGAACTGCGTATCGCCGAAATCGTCGTGCTCGGCAAGTAAAAGGGGAGGAAAATTCAATGAGTAAAAAAGGGAAAAACACCGCGGGAGCGGGGAAAGTCACTCGCGGCTCGAAAGCGAAAATCGCCGCGGCGGCGGTAACGGGGCTTCTTCTCGCCGCCGTGCCTGCCGCGGGTTGCGCGAGCAACGCAAACAAGGGCGAGGACTATAACTGGAACTACAACAAGCCGTTCTTCTCGGAAACCGACGACTTCATGAGCGTCGACGGCGTGCTTAGCGAGGAGAAATGGCAGGGACAGAACAAGATGGAACACACGAGCGACGGTATTACCTTTACCGCCACCACCGTGTTCACAGAAAAGGGCTTGTACGTCGGGCTTCAGGCGTTCGACAAGAATATTCAGTGGTACACGCGCAACGAGTTCGGCAGCAACTCGTCGTTTGCGGTCAAGGTCGTCAAGACCGGCGAGCCGACCTACAACGTTCAGAGTTGGTCCGAGCACCCGAGCCGTAACAATTCCTTCAATATCGACGCGAAAACCTCGCGCTCGTACCGCGAAACGCCTTACCGTGCGGCGGCTGTCGTAGACGGCGAACTCAACAGCGGCGACACGAAATCGCTGACGGCGGAACTTTTCGTCACCTGGGAAAACCTGCATTATACCGAGGAAGAACTGGGCGAAAACGGCTACCCCGAAGATATCCAGATTTTCGTTTCGTATATGAAAATAGTTGCCGACAGGAGCAGCGATAACCGCCAGCTCGTGCCGGGCTTTATGGAAAGCCACCGCTATGACACGTTTTTCCTGTTCGGTCCCGAAGGGTTGAAAAACGTCTATGATTCCGCTACGCTCGGCAATGCGGCGGACGGCGTTTCGGCGACCGACCGCTGGATAATCGACGACGCGGCAGGCACCGCCACGACCAACGAGGATCGCACGCAGATGCTGTGGTTCAAGAACGAGTACGCGTCCGATTTTATCATGGAAGCGGACGTTACCGTACACAAACCGAGCGAAGGCTATCACCCGAGCGTGGGACTTATTTCCTATGCGAATCAGGATAATATCGGTCTTTACGCCTATACCGGCAGGAGCCTTACCGATCGCGAACCCGGAAATAAGGTCATTTCGCTGAAAACGGGTACTATGACCGACGGGTTGCAGTGGATGGGCGGTATTACGCTTTCGGGCGACGTAAAGAAAGACTACGACAGCGATACCGTGCGCATGAAGGTCATCAAGCAGGGCGGCAATTTCTACTATTTCTACAACGGCGAGTACTGGGACACCGAGTTCAACGAAAAACTCGCGGGCAAGGTTTACGCCGGTTTCTTCGCGAACGACGGCTGTACTTTCTCGAACTATTCGTTCGTAAACTACGAGGGAAAAGCGGACGAACTCAAAGAGGAACTCGGTAAATCCGTGTATTTCGTTTCCGTACCCGGCGTGAGCGCGAGAGGCAACGTTACTTCCAGCCGCCTGGCGGTCAAGAAAGGTCAGCCCGTGACCATTTCTTTCGAACCGGGATCCGGATATATTCTCACCGAAGTGAAAAACAACGGTACGAGCATATACGACGAGGTTTATAACAATTCCGTCGACTGCAGTTACACCTTCACGCCTGCCGGGGACGTCAATATCGAGGCGACCTACACGCCGTTCCCCGCGGACAGCAAGGTAAACGTGCTGCTGCCGCTCAGATGCGACGGCGAATCGGTGCTCACCGCCGGCGTTGTCATTTACGGCGACGGCAACCTGTCGCGCTACAACGTCGGCACCAACTCCAAGGGCAATGCCGTCATCGAGTTGCCGAAGGCAGGTACCTACGAAATAGGCGGCAAGCAAATGACCGTCAGCGGCACCTACCGCGCGGTCGTGAGCGCCGAGGGCTATCACGACGTGGAAACGACGTTTACGCTAAACGACGAAACGACTTCCGTGTCGGTGGACGGCAAGCAGCAGTCGGTGGCAGCCGACAAGGCGTTTACCCGCATCATCGCGATGGAAAAGACGCGCTACGGCTCCTTTAAGGTCAACGGCATGACTGTAAACAGCGACAAGGGCTTTAAGCACAATCAGGCTACCGGCAACTACTATTCGACCGGCGGCGCGAAAACGGGCTACTTCGGGGATACCGTGGCGAGCGAGTACGTCGTGACGTTCGACACCGCGTTCAGCGAGCAAACGGGCGGTCCCACCGATCCCGTTGCCGGCGGCGTAGTTACTTCGGGCGGTCGCGTGCTTGTCATGAAAGGTTGCCGCTGGGAAGGAAACCGCCTGTGCATTGCTATCGGCGCAACTACGTTCACGAGTTGCGAACTTTCGTTCTCGGGCTTTGAAAACTCGATCGGCGAAAACGGCAATATGCGCTTTACCGTGGCAAAATACGGTCGGGCATTGTATATTTACGACAAGAACGACGCTTTGAAAATATGGCTTGACGATGACGGAATCCACACCGCGAGCGGAGTGGAATACCGCGTGACCACAGGATCGAAAGCCGATTTTGAAAACGATCTGGCAGAGTTCTTTGCGGCAGGCGACGACAACGCCGTGGGTATCGCGCGCTATGGCTCGACGGGTACCACCGAGTGGACGGTCGACTGGAAAGCGGGCGGAGCCTACGATTATGTTTCCGGCGGCGACTTCACGTTCGAAACCGAAACCGCCGATTATACCGCCGTGGTTACCGGCTCGAGAGTGGGAGCGGGATTCGTCAAGGGCTCGACGGTAAAGATCGAAGTGAAAGCAACCGATCCCGGCAAGGCGGCGTCCGTATTAAGGCTCGGTTACGGCGAAGGACGGTTTATCGACGTTAACGGCGAATACGACATAGTAAAAGGCGTCACAAAGTTCGAGTTTACGTCACAAGAGTCCTATACGGCTACCGTTCACGCTTACGAAAATCTCGTTACCGTAAGCGGCACGCTTGCCGCCGACGGCATTACCGATTATTCGGACGCGACGCTCGAGGTCGAGGGCGCGGGCGTACTGGACGGCGTTGTGAAAGCGGACGGCAGTTTCTCCGTCAAAACGCTTGCGGGGACATACAATATCCGCGCGTCGGCCGGAGATAAGGTCGCCTACGTCATCGGAGCGGAGATCACCGCAACGGCGAACGTCGGCGAAATCACGCTTGTCGACAATACTTTCGATTTCGGCGAAACCGCCGTGGTCAACGGCAAGCCCATGAACACCGCGCTCAATGCTCCGTACTACGAAAAACCGTCCTTTGAACTGAGGAGCAAGGCGGCAGCCGGCGAGATCGACGCGCTGGGCAAAAACAAGGCTTATCTTATGCCCGGTACCGTGACGACGGGCGACTACGTTTACTCCGTCAATATGAAGGGCGTAAACGCCTTTGCCGGCATGGGCATTACCGACGGCGAAAACATTCTTTCTTTCCAGATAGTCAGTTGGGAAGCGGGCGGACAAAACCTCGTCCTCGAATGCGACGCGATGAACTATAATTCCGACACCGTAGAAGTAAGATTCCCGGCGAGCGCGAACGCAAACGCCGACGCTACCTACACCGTGGTGAGAACGGCGGATTATATTGTGCTTTGCTCGGGTTCGGGCGACAAGACGACCTGGCTTATGCGCATCACCGCAGACGGTTATGAGTTCAACGGCGGCATCGTGGTGGAACGCGTGTTCGACGGCAAGTCCTCGCTCGTCCGCCTCGAAGCGCAGCAGAACAGACTTGCTGGCTTCTTCGGCGAGGGCATCGAGCATATGGCGGTGCTGTACCGCAACGACACGAACGGCAGCGCGGCAAGTTATAAATTAGATTTCGACAAGGTTGACGCCGCGGTGACGTCGGGTACGATCTCTCGCGCGGACGGCACAACCCCGGGCGAGGGCAGAGTCGTGCTGAAATCGGATAAGGCGTGCTACGTTTACGACGTGGACGGCGGCGAGTTCGACGCGAAAGTACCCTATGGGACTTACGACGTCGAGTACGTCGGCGGCGGATATGCGGCTTATAGGTCCGGCGTGGTCGTGGGCGAAGGCAGTACGATCGCAATCGAGGCTAAGTCCGCGACTCTGTTGCCCGGCGCGACGGTTACGCTCAACGGCAAAACCTACGGCGGCTATAACAACTCGAAGTTCATAACGAGCGAGATGAAAGCGTCGACGCTGGACAGCGGCTCGACCGTTATTCCGGCAGGGCATAACAATAACTTCGCGTTCGTTCTCCCCGGTACGAAAACCGCAGGCGAATACGAGTTTACTTCGAGGATTACGAACGAGAACGGCAACGGGCAGATGGGCGGCGTTGGAATTACCAACGGGCAGTATTCGTTGCAGTTCCAGTTAAGCAACGGCGAAGCGCGCGGCAAGCGGCTGATTATCGAACTTGCCGAGAACTGGTGCGGAAACGACTTCGTGCTTAACTGCGAATCGATCGACACCGACAACGTGTGGTCTGTGGAAAAACTCGACGCTACGATCACTTTGCGTCGCTACGCCGACCGTATCGAAGTGTACGTCGGCAGAGAAACCGTGTCGAAAGTCCTGACGGTCACGAAAGACGGCTATGTGCATGCAAACAGCGGCTGGACCGTGAATAATACCGACAAGGTCAACGACCACAAGACAAAACTCGCGGGCTTCTTCGGAGATAACGTCGAACACGCCGTTGTGTACGCAAGCAACTATCTGGTCGACGCGGCTACTTACACTTCGCAGTTTAAGACTATCGAATATCACGATCTTTCGGCTACCGTCGACTTCCTCGACGGAAACGACGCGGCAAGCGGCACGCTTACGCTCAGAAACGAACGCGGCGTGGTCAATACGTTCACGCTTACGGGCGGAGAGAACACCATGTCCGTGCCTTACGGCAAGTATTCCTACGTCTTTAACGCCGAGCATTACGAGCAGAAAACGGGCACGATTGACTTCAACGCTGAGAACACGAGCATCGGAAAATTAGAAGTTAACCGCTATATCGCCGAAACGCCGATTTCTGCCGCCGAGGACGAGGAGAAAATCGTCTTTACCTGGACGGAAAACGCCGCCGACATCGACGGATACAAACTGATAAGAAAGGGCGAAACCGACGTCGTGATTGCCGACACCGCCGACGGACTTACCGCGACGGACGGAGTGTTTACGGTCATCGTGGAAAAAGGCGCGAGCGATTACGTTGCCGGCGCGACCTACGAACTCGTCGTGACGGCGAAGGAAGGCAAACTTGCTCCGCCCGCGGATTCGTTTACCGCAGTCGAGTTCGGCTACGGCGTGATAAACGATATTTCCTCTGCAGATATGGCGGCAAGGTTTACCGTGACGGGTACGGGCGTTACTTACGGCTATGACGGCGGACTGAAACTTACTGGCGGCGAAAACGCGACGGCGAGAATCAGGTCGATGAGAACGTGCGACGTTACGAAAGCAAGTTTCGTCAACATTCTGGTTTCCGGCAACGGCAACGCGACGGTCGCCGGCAAAGCGGTCGCGCTCACCGGGAACGGCGTTTACGTCAATCTTACGCCCGCCGAGTACAACGACGGCGAGTTTGACGTGACGTTCTCGGGCAGCGTAACATTAAAATCTATCGAAACGGACGCGATGGACAAAGCGCTCGCCACGAGCTGGAACGAAACTCCCGGTTGCGGCGCGGTGACGAGGAACAAGGACGGCAGTTATACGATTACCGAAAGCAACGCCGGCTCGAGATACAGTTTCACTTCGCTTGCGATGGATAAGTCGGTGCGCTTTACGGTAAGCGCGGACGTTACGGTAAAGACCGTCGCGGATAAAGGCGCGCAGCACGGCTTCTCGATTTCCTCGCCGCTGGACGGCAAAGCGCGCGGCGCGATGGTTTACGACACCAAGTTCGACGAGGTGTGGATACTGTCCTACGTCCCCGGCTGGACGTTCAAGCAGATTTACAGGGGCAAAGAAGGCTGGCTGATGAGCGACGCTGACTACAACGCCGTGGACAAGACGAATTTCCGCCTCACTATGGTACGCGACAACGCGGTGCTTTACATGCTCCTCAACGACAAGCCGCTTGCCTGTATCGACACGGAGGTTTACCCGATGTTCATCACGGCGAACGAAAGTACCGAGGGCGTTTCGATAAAGGATATTCCGCTCGTTACCGGGCTTGCGTCGAGAAACGTTCAGGGTTCGGCAAGCGATCCGTTCGACACCGCGACGTATTCGAATATCTCGGTAAAACTCACGGCGGAGCATGCCGCGCTAAAGAGCGTTACCGGTACTATAGGCGGCGCGAACGCGGATACCAGAGTTTACATTAACAACGTCGGCGGAACGACGATAGGCGATTGCGCGGCGGACGGCACGTATTCCGTGCTTGCTCCCGATGGCGTAAATATCGCCGCTTACGACGGCAAGAAAGCCGCGTTCCTGGGCGCAGTGACCGGATCCGGAGTAAAGGACGGCACGATGATCGACGCGACCTGGATGGTTACGGGTACGTATGACCTGCAAAAGGCGTCGGCGGAAGGGAACGGCGTTTACGACGCGCCCGCCGTCAACGGACTCAATCCGTGGCTGATGTCGCTCGCCACCGAAAACCCGTTCGAGTTCAGGAGCGCGATTACGATGCGGGACGCCACCGAGCCGCTGGGCATGGCGGGCATTTCCGTGGTAAACCCGGCGACCGGCACGCGCATTTCCATGCAGAGTATTTCGTGGGAGGACGCGGGCGCGAGAGTGCTTATCGATATTCAGAGAAAGGGCGACGGTACTAATCCCTACGTCATCGCCTGCAAGAGTGCCAACGTGTTTAAGGTGGCGACGTCAAACGGATCGGGCGAGATTACCGCGCCGGGCGCAGTGGACATCGGTTTCAAGGTAAGCCGCACCGCCGACAAGATAGTAATTTCCGCAGGTCCCGACGGCAGCGAAACGAAAATCGCGACGATTACGGCAAGCGGAGTCGGGTTCGCCGACGAATGGAGCGTCGACAATGCCGGCAGCAAGACCGCCAACGACACAAAGTGCGCCGAGTTCTTCGCGGACGGCGTGAAACTCACCGCAGGTTATGAAAGTTACGACAGATGCGGAAGATCGGTGACTTACACGAGCGCGTTCAACGAAGTCGCTTTGACAGACGTCACCGGCACGATCGGCTCCGGCAGCGGCACGCTCGACCTTATCGCGGCGAGCGGCGCGATTTACGAACTGTCCGTCAATGACGGCGCGGTTTCGGGAAAAGCGCCCGAGGGTACGTATAAGGCAAGGTTTAAGGGACACAACGGCTACGGTTCGAGCGATTCGATTACCGTCGCGGCAGGCACGCCGATTACGATGACAGTCAACAGCGGAAGATCCACGGCAATCCGCGGCGGCAAGTACATGATCAACGGTAACGCCGTCGAAGCCAACGCGCTCGGTGCAGCCGAAGCCGCGGCTTCGGAAACGGGCAGCGTCACGCTGACGGATAACACCGTCAACTTCTACCACATGCCCGATACGCTGACTAGCGGCGACTACGAGTACACGCTCAACCTCAAAAACGCCTCGAACATGTCAGGCCTTGCGATTTACGACGGCACCAGCAGGTTTACCGTGCAAATCGCGGCTTGGGAAGACGGCGGCAAGCGCGTGGTAGTGGATTGCGCCGGGTGGATGGGCAACGACGTCGTACTTAACGTAAACGGCTCTACCAACACCGCCGCCGACGCCACGTTCACCGTGCGCCGCGAAACCAACACGATCAAGGCGTATATGGGTGCGGGCGAAAGCAAAATCTTAGTGTTCACGGTGGAAACCGACGGAACGATTACGCTCGCCGACGGCACGACCGCCGCTAATGCCGAAGCCTTTGCCACGAGAGCGGCGAATATGAAACCGCTGCTTGCAAACTTCGTAAAGAGCGGCTCGCAGAACATGGTGGGACTGGGCAGAAACGACGGTCGTTCGCAGTCCGTCACCTACACCACGTCGTTCAGACCGCTGTAAGTCGAACGCAAACTACGCTTCTTCATACTCCTTAAATAGCAAAAGGGCTGTAACGTTTCGTTACAGTCCTTTTGCATTTTATCGGCGGCTTTATGCGCCGTACTTCTCGCACGTTACGCGCAAAACAGTGTTATCGTCGTGAGGGGGAAGCGAGTATTCGGCGGTCAGGAAAAAACCTTCCGCGGTTTCGGAAAAATCGAGCGAGTGAAGACGCACGTCGGACATAAGGAATTCGCCTTCTGCGGAGCGCAGGGTAAAACCGGGCGATTTGCTAAGAACAAGTTCATAGCCGACTTTTGCGGTCTTTGTGATTTTTACCGATTTGCCGTCGGTTTCGATGCGAAAAATTGCGTCGCCGGACGAAAAACGCACGGCGTGGCGGTTGCCGCGGCGAACGTATTTTCCCGTGACGGGATCGGGTGACAGCAGGTCTATCGAAATTTTTGCGTCGGACGTCATACCGATATTATACGCACGGGAGAAGAGAATGTCAAGGCTTGCCGACACGACGCCGATTATAAAAAATATTATCGGACGGCATATTCCTGCAAAAAATGTACGATACTAGACGCGTAAAGAGGAGAATTATGGAAACCAACGGTATTATCAGAAGAATCGACGACCTCGGACGGATAGTTATTCCGCGCGAGTTCCGCAGGCTTTACGGCATAGACATCGGCGATCCCATGGAGATTAACGCGACGAACGACGGCGAAATCATCGTAAAAAAGGCGGATACTTCCAAGGAAATGCAAAAGGTTGCGAAAAAAGTAGCAGGGGCGGCCGCGGACGAACTGTCGGGAACGATTCTTGCGTGCGATTTCAATTCGTGGCTGGTGGCTTACGGTCCGCGCCGCGGCGAGTTTTCGGGCAAGTCGATCGCACCGAAGGCGGCGAAACTCATTCGCGCCCGGGAAACTTTCACGGACGGCGACGGCGAACTGCTGGGCATTTCGGACGGCGACGCGCACACCGCGGTGTTTCCCGCCGCTGCCGACGGCGATTGTTTCGGCGGCGTGGGGTATCTTTCCGACAGCGCGATCACGAAAGAAGAACTGGCTATTCTCCGGATCGCGGCGCGGGTGATAGGGGAACTGATGAAGAAGTTTTAAGGAGCACGAATTTGCCCCTATAACCTGAATTATGTTTTAGAAGTTTTTAATTTTAACGAGAAGTTTTGTTTTTTGCCGTCATCCTGAGCGCGACGCGCGTGAGGATTCCCTGTTGATTAACGTCATCCTGAGCGAACGAAGTGAGCGTGAGGATCCCCGGCAATAAGAACGAACTTAACTTTTAAGATTGTAAGTATTACGGAAATAGCAAGTTTTTGTAATACTTCTTTTTTTCAGATGAAGAAAAAAAGAAGCAAAAAAAGTCACCG
>CAKQVV010000017.1 GCA_934277845.1 uncultured Clostridia bacterium | reverse complement strand
ATAATCGACTTTATAAAAAGGTCAAAAACGTTCTTGTTGCAGGGGATTCCACGTCGTAAGACATAGCCTCTTGACAGTCGAGGCAATGCCTTACTCCTCTGAATGACGGTTAATGACATAAAGGTTTCGTTATTATTTTAATTCCGATGTTTTCTTTCCGTTTTACGCCGTCATTCAGAGCGAGGCGGCACGCCCCGCGTGGAATCCCCCGCATGGAGCGAATAATCGACTTTATAAAAAGGTCAGAAACGTTCTTGTTGCATGGGATTCCACGTCGCATCGGCATAGCCTCTTGACAGTCGAGGCAATGCCTTACTCCTCTGAATGACGGTTAATGACATAAAGGTTTCGTTTTATTTTAAATTATAACGTTTCCTTTCTGTTTTACCTCGTCATTCAGAGCGAGGCGGCACGCCCCGCGTGGAATCCCCCGCATGGAGCGAATAACTGACCTTATTTGATTTTGTTCGCTCGGGCGGTGCCCGGTGGCTTTTTCACCCGATGCACACCTTGAAATTACGGACGAAAAACGCTTTACTTTTTCCGCGCAATATGTTAATATAACCTAGGCTTGACGCGGAAGCGGCGTTTCCGCATGAGCCTGAAGTCTACGGGCGCAACTCATAGACCGAGAAGATTCGCGATTTGGCTGCCCGTAACGGGGCAGTTTTTTTCTTAAACGGAGGAACGCATTTGAAACACTTACTCGGAATCAGACAAATGTCGGCAAACGCGATACACGACGTGCTCGATCTTGCTGCCGAAATGAAAGAATCGTGGCTGGGCGGCAAGCGTCGCGACGATCTTGCCGGCAAACAGGTCACTATGTTGTTTTACGAAAACAGTACGCGTACCCGAACGAGTTTCGGCATTGCGGCGGAAGCCGTCGGCGCGCGCGTAAACATACTGGACGTTTCGTCGTCGAGCGTGAAAAAGGGCGAATCGCTTATCGATACGGGAAAGACTCTGGACGCACTGGGTACGGACATTGTCGTTATTCGTCATCAGATGAGCGGTGCGCCTTTATTTTTATCGAAGAACGTGAGCGCGGCGGTAGTCAATGCCGGCGACGGCGCGAACGAACACCCGACGCAGGCGCTTCTCGACTTTTTCACCATGCGCGAGGAGTTCGGCTGGATTTCGGGGCTTAAAGTCGCGATAATCGGCGACATAAAACACTCGAGGGTGGCGAGAAGCGATCTTTGGGGACTGAAAACGCTGGGCGCGGAAGTCACTTTCTGCGGACCGAAAACCTTGCTGCCGGAAGGCTTCGAGAACGAGTGCCGGGTCACCACCGACGTAAAAGAGGCGGTCGGCGGCGCCGACGTCGTTATGGCGCTTCGGATTCAGCTCGAACGGCAAAAACAGGGGCTTTTCCCCGGTCTTAAAGAATATAACGCCGGTTGGGGCGTGACGGACGAACTGCTGTCCTACGCTTCGCCGCATGCGATCGTGATGCACCCCGGTCCCGTGAACCGCGGCGTGGAGATTTCGGGCGCGGTGTGCGACGGCGACAGGAGCCGCATCGAAACCCAGGTCACCAACGGCGTTGCCGTGCGTATGGCGGTGCTTGCGCTGGCGGGAAGAGGAGAATAATATGGCTACGTTACTTATCAAAAACGCGAAACTCGTTCGCGACAATATCAAGGAAGCCGACGTGTTCGTCCGCGACGGCGTGATTACCAAGATCGGCAGAGTGGACAGGAATGCCGACGTCGTGATCGACGGCACGGACAAATACCTGTTCTACGGTTTTTGCGACCTGCACACGCACCTTCGCGAACCCGGTTACGAAGGTAAAGAAACGATCGCTACCGGCGTCCGTGCGGCGGTCAGGGGCGGTTTTACCGATATTCTTTGCATGCCCAACACAAACCCCGTGTGCGATAACCGCGTGGTTGCGGAATACGTTTCGCGCACGGCAAAGGACGAAGGCTTCGCTCACGTTTATCCCGTGGGGGCGATCACCAAAGGGCTGAAAGGCGAAGAACTCGCCGATATGCTGCCCATGAAGAAAGCGGGCGTGCTCGCGGTTTCCGACGACGGCAATCCCGTTTCCGACGGCAGAGTGATGAAGTCCGCGATGGAATACGCCGCAAGCGTCGGACTGAAAGTGCTGTCGCACAGCGAGGACAAGACCATTTCGGCGGGCGGAGTCGCAAACGACGGTTTCAACGCCGCGTCGGTGGGGCTCAGGGGCATTTCGCGCGCCGCCGAAGAAGCGGGTATCGCCCGCGATCTCGCGCTAAGCGAGGCGACGAAACTGCCGGTGCACCTGTGTCACGTCAGTACTCGCGGCTCGGTGGAACTCATCAGATTTTACAAGAAGAAAGGCGTGCCGGTCACTGCCGAAACCTGTCCGCATTATTTCGCGCTAAGCGACGAGTGCGTGACAAATCTCGACACCATGACCAAGGTCAATCCGCCGCTGCGCGACGAGGACGACCGCACGGCGATCATCGAGGGACTTATGGACGGCACGATCGACGTCATCGCGACCGATCACGCGCCGCACTCCGCCGCGGACAAAAACGTCGAGTACGATTCGGCGGCGTTCGGCATCAGCGGACTGGAAACGGCGTTCTCGGTGGCGTATACCACGCTTGTGCGCTCGGGCGTCATCGATATGGTGGCTCTTAACCGCCTGATGAGCGTGCGTCCGCGGGAGATCGCCGGCATCGGCGGCAGACTTCGCGAGGACGAGCGAGCCAACCTCACGCTCGTGGACGTCGGAAGAAGTTACGTCGTCGACAGCCGTGAGTTCGCATCGAAAGGCAAGAACACTCCGTTCAACGGCTCGCGCGTTTACGGCAGAGTTACCGACGTAATCGTGGACGGCGAAGTCAGACTTCGCGCAGGCAGGCTCGTCGAGACGGGAACCGGAGTGGAAGAGGAATAATGAAAGAAGTAATCTACGAGATTAAAAGCAACGCGGAAATTGCGCCTGCCGTATTTGAAATGCGGCTAAGCGGCGACGTTTCCGCGTTTTTAAAAGCCGGTCAGTTTATAGACATAAAGATACCCGGCAAGTACCTTCGCCGTCCGATCTCCGTGTGCGACTGCGACGAGAACGGGCTCACGATAGTGTACAAGGTCGTGGGAGAGGGGACGCGGGCGTTGTCGGAAATGAAAACGGGCGAGAAAATCAACGCGCTAACGGGGCTGGGGAACGGTTTTGACGAAGACGTAGCGGCGCAAAATATCGCGCTTATCGGCGGCGGTATCGGCTTGCCGCCATTATATAACCTTGCGAAACGCCTGACCGCAAAAGGCAAAAACGTGACGGTTATTGCGGGATTCAATACGGCACGCGAGGCATACTACCTCGAAAAATTCGGTTCGATTGCGGACGTGAAGGTCGCGACCGCCGACGGCACGCTGGGCACGAAAGGTTTTGTCACCGCCGTGTTCGACAAGGCAAAGTACGACTATTTTTACGCCTGCGGGCCCGAACCGATGCTGAACGCGCTGGTGGCTACCGGTGCGGACGGGCAGCTGTCGTACGAGGCGCGTATGGGTTGCGGTTTCGGCGCGTGCATGGGTTGCAGTTGCAAGACGCGCCTCGGCGCGAAACGCATTTGCAAGGACGGTCCCGTGATGACCGCGGAGGAAATGAGATGATCGATTTATCCGTAAATTTAGGAGGTATCGCGCTCGATAACCCCGTAATCCCCGCGTCCGGCACGTTCGGTTACGGTTTCGAGTTCAACGAACTCTACGACATAAACGTTTTGGGCGCGTTCTCGATAAAGGGGACGACCAAAGAGGAACGTTTCGGCAACCCTTTGCCGCGCATCGCGGAAACGCCGGCGGGCATGCTCAACTCCGTGGGACTGCAAAATCCCGGCGCGGACAAGGTATACAGCGAAATTTTCCCGCGGCTGAAAAAGATTTACCGCAAAAAAGTGTTCGCGAACGTGGGCGGACACGACGAAGAAAGTTACGTTTACGCCGCCGAACTTCTCTCGCGTGACGACATAGTGTGCGCGGTGGAACTGAATATCAGTTGTCCCAACGTCGCGACGGGCGGCATGGCGTTCGGCACGGATCCTGCGATCGCGGCAAGGATAACGAAAGCGGTCAAGGCGGTTTCGCACAAGCCGGTTTTCGTCAAACTCTCGCCCAACGTGACGAGCATAACGGAAATCGCGAAAGCGGTTGTGGGCGCGGGCGCGGACGGCATCACGCTTATCAATACCCTTTTAGGCATGGCGGTCGATCGCAGAACGGGTAAGCCGATAACGCATGTGCCGCACGCGGGATTTTCGGGTGCGGCGATAAAGCCCGTCGCGCTCCGCATGGTACACGAAGTGGCAAACGCGGTGAAAGTGCCGGTGATCGGCATGGGCGGCATAGAGAACGAGTACGACGTGATCGACTTTTTGTCGGTGGGCGCGTCGGCGGTTATGGTAGGATCGGTCAATCTCGTCGATCCTTACGCCAGCAAAAAAATAATCGAACGTTTGCCCGGCGCGCTGGACGCGATCGGAGCAAAGAGCGTAAAAGAAATTATCGGGAGGACGGACAGATGAAAGACGTGATTATCGCTTGCGACTTTAACGACAGGAGCGGACTGGACGCGCTGCTTGCCGCGTTGGAAGAAGAAAAGCCGTATCTTAAAATCGGTATGGAAATGTACTATCGCTACGGCTACGATCTCGTGAAAGAACTGAAAGAGCGCGGTTTCAAGGTGTTTTTAGACCTCAAACTTCACGATATTCCCAACACCGTGGAAGCGGCGGCAAGAGTACTGGCGGGGCTTAAAACCGATATAATAAACGTGCATGCGGCGGGCGGCAAAGAGATGATGCGGCGTGCAAAAGAGGCGGTCGGGGCGATTTCGCCCGACACGAAAGTGATCGCGGTCACTCAACTTACGTCCACTTCGCCCGAAATGCTGAAAGACGAACTGCTGATAGACGCGCCCATGGACGATGCGGTGCGCCATTACGCCGAGAACGCAAAGGCGGCGGGGCTGGACGGCGTGGTTTGCTCCGCGCTGGAAGCACCGATAATCAAGGAACTGGGACTGTTGTCGGTCACTCCGGGAATAAGGTTTGCCGGCGGCTCGGCCGACGACCAGAAACGCGTCGTGACGCCCGAAAAAGCGGCTAACCTCGGCGCGGATTATATCGTGGTGGGCAGGGCGATAACCGCCGCTCCCGATCCGAGGGAAGCGTACTTGCGCGCCGTAAGAGAATTTAAGGGCATTTAATAAAGACGGAAAAAATCAAAAGGAGATATTAACATGAAGAAACCCGAAACGTGTTTACTCGAAACCAAGGCGGTATTTCTGCGCCCCGACGAGCCTTTTACCTGGGCAAGCGGAATAAAATCGCCCATCTACTGCGATAACCGCGTACTACTGGCGTACCCTAATGAGAGAAACGCCGTCGAGGACGGACTGAAAGAACTGATCGGGCGCGAGTACCCTGGGGTAGAGGCGATTTACGGCACGGCGACCGCGGGCATCGCTCACGCGGCGCTCGTTGCCGACCGCATGGGACTGCCCACCGGCTACGTTCGCGGCGAAAACAAGAGCCACGGCAGGAACAACCGCATCGAGGGTAAACCCGTAAAAGGACAGAAAGCGGTGCTTGTCGAGGACCTTATTTCGACGGGCGGCAGTTGTTTAGAGGCGGTGGCGGCGCTGCGCGAAGCGGGCGTCGAAGTCATGGGCGTTGCGTGCATTTTTACCTATAATATTCAAAAGGGCAAGGACAATTTCGCGGCGGCAGGCACTCGTTACGTCGCGCTTTGCGACCTCGAAAGACTGCTCGGCGAAGCGGTGAGAACGGGTTATATCACCGAAGAGCAGGGAACGGAAGTACTTGCGTTCCGCGACGCGTTGTAAGGAGGAATCATGGCGTATCTTTACTTATCCGACGGCACGGTATTCGAGGGCGAGAGTTTCGGTTACGACGGCGACATTATCGGCGAAGTCGTATTCAACACCGGCATGACCGGTTATCAGGAACTGCTCACCGATCCGAGTTACTGCGGGCAGATAGTCAACATGACTTATCCGCTCATCGGCAACTACGGCGTAAATCGTTTCGACGTCGAGTCCGATAAACCCAAAGTCAAGGGCTTTATAGTACGGGAGATTTCGGATTTCCCGTCCAACTGGAAAGCCGAAGAGCCGCTCGACAGTTACCTTAAAAAGAATCTTATCGTCGCGATCTCGGGCGTAGACACGCGCGCGCTCACGCGGAAACTGCGCGACGCGGGCACGATGAACGGCATAATTTCGCAGGAATACCCGTCCGACGCGCAAAAACGCGCCGTTGCAAAATATAAAATCGTAAACCCGGTAGCGGAAGTAACCACCCGCAGGATCTATGATATCCGCGGCGGCGGAAAGCGCGTTGCGGTAGTCGATTACGGGCTTAAACGCAATATCCTGAACTCGCTCCGTCGTTATGATTTCGACATGCGCGTGTTTCCGGCGAACACTCCTTATGAAAAGATCCTCGACTTCGATCCCGCCGGCATCATGCTGACCAACGGCCCCGGCGATCCCAAGGATAACGTGTTCGAAATAGAACAGGTCAAAAAACTGCTGGGAGTAAAGCCGGTTTTCGGCATTTGTCTCGGGCATCAGATTATCGCGCTCGCGAAGGGCGGCGACACGGTGAAAATGAAGTACGGACATCGCGGCTCGAACCACCCGGTAAAAGATCTGAGCACGGGCAAGATCTTCATCACGAGTCAGAATCACGGCTACTGCGTGGACGCGGATTCATTACGCGGCGCGGGCGTCATGAGCCACGTCAACCTCAACGACCGCACATGCGAGGGAATAGAGTACGACGACGGCAAGACGTTCTCGGTGCAGTTCCACCCCGAGGCGAGCCCCGGGCCGAAAGACACCGGGTATTTGTTCGAGAAGTTTGCCGACCTACTGAAATAAGGAGATAATTATGCCGAGAGATAAAAGCATCAAACGCGTACTGATAATCGGGAGCGGTCCTATCGCGATAGGACAGGCGGCGGAATTCGACTACGCCGGCACGCAGGCTTGCAGGGCGCTCAAAGAAGAAGGGATATACACGATCCTCGTCAACTCCAACCCCGCTACGATAATGACCGACCGCGAAATGGCGTCGAGGGTTTATCTCGAACCGCTCACGCCCGCAGTACTCAAAAACATAATCGTAAAGGAAAAACCCGACAGCATTTTGCCGACGCTGGGCGGACAGACCGGACTTAACCTTGCGTGCGAACTCGCCGAAAGCGGATTTCTTGCCGAGCACGGAGTGCGGCTTCTGGGGACTCCCGTCGAGTCGATAAAGAAGTCCGAGGACCGCGAACTTTTCAAGGAAACGATGGAAAGGATCGGCGAGCCGTGCATCGATTCGGTCATCGCCACCAAGGTCGAAGAGGCGGTTAAATTCGCCGCCGACAACGGATATCCCGTGATCGTGCGCCCGGCGTATACTTTGGGCGGCACGGGCGGCGGCATTGCCGAGGACGAGAACGAACTCGTCGAGATCTGTAACCGCGGACTGGCGGCGAGCAGAGTTCATCAGTGCCTTATCGAAAAATGCGTATCCGGGTGGAAGGAGATCGAGTACGAAGTCATGCGCGACGGCGCGGGCAACGTCATCACCGTGTGCAACATGGAAAACCTCGATCCCGTGGGCATACATACCGGCGACAGCATAGTACTGGCTCCTTCGCAGACTTTGCGCGAAGAGGAGTACCAGATGCTGCGTTCGGCTTCGCTCAACATTATTTCCGCGCTGGGAATTTCGGGCGGTTGCAACGTGCAGTACGCGCTCGATCCCGAGTCCATGCGTTACGCCGTAATCGAAGTCAACCCCAGAGTGTCGCGTTCGTCCGCGCTCGCGAGCAAGGCTACGGGTTATCCGATCGCAAAGGTCGCCGCGCTCGTCGCGCTCGGCTATAACCTCGACGAGATAGTCAACGGCGTGACGGGCAAGACCTACGCGTGTTTCGAGCCGACGCTCGATTACGTCGTGTGCAAATTTCCGCGCTGGCCGTTCGACAAGTTCACCGAGGCGAATAAGACGCTGGGCACGCGCATGAAGGCTACCGGCGAAGTCATGAGTATCGGAGCGAACTTCGAGGCGGCGCTCCTTAAAGCCGTGCGCTCGCTGGAACTGGGACTTTACTCGCTCGACAACCCGAAGTACGGCAAGATGACCAAGGATCAGCTCTATGCCGCGCTCCCTCAAAAGAACGACGAACGTCTGCTGTGCGTGTGCGCCGCGCTGAGAAAAGGCGTTTCGGTCGGGCTTATACACGAGATCACCGCGATCGACAAGTGGTTTTTAATAAAACTCAGACGCATAGTGGAAGAGGAAGAAAAGATCAAGCGCGAAAAACTCGCCTGCCTTGACAAAGCGTTCCTTAAAAAGATCAAGCGGCACGGTTTTTCCGACCGCGCGATTGCGGGCTGGTGCGGAGTAACCGAAGATGAAATAAGAAAACTTCGCGTCGAAAACGGCGTGCTGCCGGTATACAAAATGGTCGATACCTGCGGTGCGGAATTCGAGGCGGTCAGCCCGTACTATTACTCGACCTACGAGGAAGAGAACGAATCGGTGCCGACGAACAACAAAAAGATCGTGGTGCTAGGCAGCGGACCTATCCGTATCGGTCAGGGCGTCGAGTTCGATTACTGCTCGGTGCAGTGCATAAAAGCCGTGCGCGCGGCGGGCTATGAGGCGATAATAATCAACAACAACCCCGAAACCGTGTCCACCGACTTCGACGTCAGCGACAGACTGTACTTCGAGCCGCTCACGCCCGAGGAAGTATTGAACGTGCTCGACCTCGAAAAGCCCGACGGAGTCGTGGTGCAGTTCGGCGGTCAGACGGCAATCAAACTTGCGGCGGCAGTGGACAGAGCGGGTTACAAGATACTGGGCACGACGGTCGACGCGATCAACGACGCCGAGGACAGGGAAAAATTCGACGAACTCTTGGAAAAACTGAACATCAAGCGTCCCAAGGGAAAGACCGTGTTCACCACCGACGAAGCAATTGCCGCGGCGCACGAGATCGGTTATCCCGTGCTCGTCCGCCCGTCCTACGTTCTCGGCGGACAGGGCATGGAAATTGCCTATACCGACACCGAAATACGCGACTATATGGAAATAATCAACGCGTCCAGGCAGGAACACCCGATTCTCGTCGATCAGTACGTTTCGGGCAAGGAACTGGAAGTCGACGCGATCTGCGACGGCAAAAGCGTGCTTATTCCCGGCATCATGGAACACGTCGAGCGCACCGGAGTACACAGCGGCGACAGTATCTCTCACTATCCCTCGTCGTTTCTCGGCGATACGGTGGAAAAAATCGTGGACGTTGCCGAAAGACTCGCGCTCGGAACGAGAACGGTCGGACTTATCAATATTCAACTCATATTAAAAGGCGACGACATTTACATCATCGAAGTCAATCCGCGCAGTAGCCGCACCGTGCCGTTTATCAGCAAGGTGACGGGCGTGCCCATGGTCGCGCTGGCTACCCGTTGTTGTATGGGCGAAAGACTTGCGGATATGGGTTACGGCACCGGACTTTATAAAAAATCGATGTTCCACGCCGTCAAAGTACCCGTGTTCTCCAACGACAAACTCCCGGAACTGGAAATCTCGCTCAGTCCCGAAATGAAATCCACGGGCGAAGTGCTGGGCGTTGCGCCGTCGTTCGGCGAAGCGCTATTAAAAGGCTTGTACTCGGCGGGTATCAATATGAACAAGGGCGGCATCTTTGTGTCCGTGTCCAACAAGAGCAAGCAGGAAATGATACCGCTTGCCGAGGATCTGCACCGCCTCGGGTACAAACTCTATGCGACTTCCGGTACCGCCGCCGCGCTCCGAGAGAGGGGAATCGAGGCGGAAGAGGTGGGCAAACTCAACGAGTGCGACGACATCGAACGCATGATCAAGTCGGGCAGCGTCAGACTGATCGTCAACACGCCGACGAAAGGCAGAAACACCCGCCGTGACGGTTTCCGCATCCGCAGACTCGCCGTCGAGAGCGGCGTCACCGTCTTTACCTCGCTCGACACGGTCGCGGCGTTCGTCGAGGCGTTGAAAGTGGGCAAGTCCGATGCCGAACTCACGCCCGTTGCTTTGCAGGACATTACCGACTGACCGCGCATTTTCGACAAAAATAAGCCAAAAATAACGGCGCGTTCGACAAAGACGAACTGAAAACAACGCGTTCGACAAGAACCGACCGGAAATAACGCGCGGTCGGTTCTTGCGTATCATACACGCCTATAGCGGAAAAAGCCGCGTTAAGCCGCGAACGGAATTATTTTTCGCGCGGGGTTGATTTTTGCTTTCCGATATGGTAAAATACAGGCTAGAATACTACGATATTTTTTACGAGAGGCTTTAATGGCATCGAAAAACCAAACCGAATATAACGTCAGACTCGAAACGGGTTACGCCGCGGCGGTCAGTTATTACATGCTGCGCTCGGGCGAGCCGCCGGTCAACCGGCTGTACGTCCGGAACCTGGGCGAAGAGGACATAGACGACGCGCGCGTGGAAATCACGTCCGCGCCGGCATTCCTTTTGCCGTATTCCGCGCCGGCAAGACTGCCGAAAAAGAGCACGCTCCGTTTCGAGCCGGGCAATATCGTTTCGCCGCTGTTCACTTCGGCACAGTCCGAAAAGACTACCGGCAATATCACGGTGAGAGTGCTGTCGGGGAAGGGCGAAGTGCTCGCCGAGGACACCGGGGAAGTCGCTTTGCCCGCGTTCAACGAGTGCGATTTCTCGTTGCGTCCCGAAAACCTCGCCGCGTTCGTCATAAAGTCCGCCGCGCTTCACGGGCTGGAAGCCGCGATCGACAAAAAACTCGCCGACTGGAAGAGAAAGCGCGTCGCGTTCTATGACGGAAGCGACCGCAACGACGCAAGGTACTATTTTGCCGCGGTGTATTCTGTGCTCGGCGAACAGTCGCCGATAAAGACCGATTCGACCGGCGACGATATTATGTTTTCGAGCCACGACGAGATCCTGAAAAGCAAAACCGCGACCGAACCCGAACTTGCGCTTATGATGGCGTCGATTCTCGAAAACGCGGGACTTAACTGTGTGTTCGGCAGGATCGCCGGCGAGTGGTACGTGGGAGTGTTCCTCACCGACGAGTGTTTCGGCAGCGCGATCGTCGACGACGCGTCGCTCATCGTCAACCGCACCAGACGCGGCGTGAACGAGATGTCGCTTGTGTCCGTTTCGGGGTTGTTCGGCGGCGTGAATTTCGAGAGCAACGAAAAACGCGCGGCGGCGGAAATAGCCAAGACCGCGCCCGACTTTTTCGTCGATCTTAAGTATTCGAGAATAAGCGGGATTAAACCGCTTCCCGAGCGGGTAAAGCGCGGCGGCGGTTACGACCTCATCGATCCCGCCGAGTACGACACGGGAGCGAAACCGAAAAAGATCAGGGAAATCGGCGGCGATCTTGCCGGCGATGCCGTAGTTTCGCGCGAAAAGCAGTGGGAGCGGCGGCTTCTCGATCTCGACATGCGCAATCCGCTGCTCAATTTCCGTCCGTCGCTGAGTACGGTGAAAATTCTCACCGCCGATCTCGACGACCTTATTTCCGCGCTCGGGGCGCGCGCCGAGTTCGATCTCGCGCCCACGCTTCCCGGCGAAAACATGCTGCTCGGCGCGTTGTCGTCGCCGTTTGACAAAGCCACGTCGCTTAAACCCGTGCGCGACCTTATCAACTACGAATACAAGGCGGGTAAACTGCGCGTTTCGTTGTCCGGCAAGGATTTCGATCGTGCGCTCGTCGCCGTCTACCGCAAGGAAAAGAGCCGTCAGGAAGAGTCCGGCACCGCGTCGTTGTACCTTGCCGCGGGATTCCTGAAATGGCGCAATCCCGGTGAGGACGAGTTCCGTTACGCGCCGGTTTTATTGTACCCCGTCACTATGACGAAAAAAGGTACGAATTCGCCGGCATATTCGATTTCCGTGCAGGAGGACGACGTTCACGTCAACACCACGCTACTCGAATACCTTTATCGCTGTTTCGACCTAGACCTTCGCGCTTTGGGCGAATTCCGCGCGGAAACGCCCGAGGATTACGCCGCGGCGGTGGCGCGTATCCGCAGCGAAATCGCGGGACACGCAGGTTTCGAGATCACCGACGGCGCGTACTTAAGTTCGCTGTCGTTCTCCGGTTACAGAATGTGGAAGGACGTGCGCACCGAAACGGGCGCGCTCCGTTCCAGTAAACTGATACGCTCGCTCATCGGCAACCGCAGCGAGTTTACCGCTGCCGACGCACTCGGCGGCGACAGGTCGGCGGACGAAGCGATCGACGCGGGCGTGCTTTTGCCCATCGGCGCGGACTCGTCGCAGTACTCCGCGATCGTCGACTCGCTGGACAAGAGTTTCGTGTTGCACGGACCGCCGGGAACGGGGAAAAGCCAGACCATTACCAACATAATCGCAAACAATATTTACCGCGGAAAACGCGTGCTGTTCGTCGCCGAAAAAATGGCGGCTTTGTCCGTCGTTTACAAGCGGCTTCGGACGATCGGTATCGGCGATTTCTGCCTCGAACTATACTCGGAAAAGACCAAAAAGTCCGACGTGATCGCGTCGATCGCGCACACGCTCTCGCTTGCGCCCGGCGATGTTAACCATGACGGCGCGTGCGAAGAAATCGCGTCGATCACCGAAAAACTCGGCGGCGAAATGCGCGCGATGCACGAGAAAAAGCCGATCGGTTTTTCGATATACGAGGCGGCGTCCGGGTATCTCATGAACGAGGACGCACCCGATTGCTTTACTCTCGACAGTCTTTTTTACGAAAAACTCACGCGCGAAAGTTTCCGCGATTTCGTGACGATGCTCACCGATCTCACCGTCAGCGCGAAGGAATGCGGCACGCTCGACCGCTCGCCGTTCCGCGGCGTGAACACGGTGGGATACAGTCCCAAGTGGCGAAGGAGCGCGGATATTATTCTCGAAATTTACGCCAGAGAACTGCGGTCGCTTCGGTTCTATGCGCGTGCGCTGGTACCGCATTTCAATATGCGCACCGTGTCGGTCACCCGCGAAAAACTCGCGGGACTGTATGCGCTTGCGGGGCACCTGCGCAATTCCGAAAACGTGCGAGCGCTTCTTGCCCGTCGCGAAAACGTCGATCTTCTCGCGGTTGCCGACAGTTTCGTCGCGCTCTGTGACCGCGAAAAACGTCTCAAAGCGTCCTTTGCCGAAAAATTCGATGCGTTCCCCGAGTCCGCGTTCTCGGCAACAGAAGTGATCGAAGCGGGCAAAAAAGAATCGGCTTCGGCAAAACTGGTCAGGCGTTACGCCGCGTCGGTCAGGTATTCGCCGGCGAAAACCGCGAGGGGCGAGTATTTCGCCGAACTTGCCCGCGTCGCCGAAAACCGATTGAAAATCGAAGAGAGAAAGACAAAACTTGCCGCAGTTTACGGTACGAGCGAAGCGAAAATTGCCGCAGCCGCCGAAGAAATCTGTGCGTTTGCGTCAGCCGGCAAGGCGATTTACGCCGATTTCGACGAGCGCGTGTTCTTCGAGTCGTGTCGGATAATAGAAGAGAATCAGCCGTTTTTGCTGCTCGATTATTACGCGGGCGAGTATGAGCGCGCGGAACGCGCACGCGAGGACTTCCGTCGTGTTTTCTCGGTCGACGGCGACTGCAATACGGGCGAAATCAACGACGAAATCGATTACGTTGCAGGTATTTCCAAGAATATGGACAAGATTTCGAGGTGGTGCCGATACCGCGAACTCGCCGAAAAATGCCGCCTTAGCGGTTTCGAGTTCGTACTGGAACCGCTGTCGCTGGGCGAAGTCGCGCCGGACGACGTGCTGAGATGCTTTAAAAAACGCGTTTACGCCGAGTTTATCAAGAGCGAAGTCGCGCTCGACGACAGACTGTGCCGGTTCTCGGGACTTGCGCTCGAAGAAACGATCGAACGTTTCCGCCGCGTGTCCGACGAGTACGAAAAGTATGCCCGTACCGCGCTGTATAATGCGCTTGCGGCGCGTATTCCGTCGCCGCTCGAAGACGGCGATCACAATCTCGAACGAGTCATACTCATGCGCGCGGAAAAAACGGGCGGCAAGGGCGTGACGCTGCGTAAGTTCTTTACCGAGATCCCGACGATAATGAAGACGGCTTGCCCGTGCATGCTGATGAGTCCGTCGTCCGTCGCGCAGTTCCTCGATCCCGCGCTGGACAAATTCGACCTCGTGGTGTTCGACGAAGCCTCGCAGGTCCCGACCGCCAAAGCGGTGGGCGCGATCGCGCGCGCCGACAGGGTAATCGTCGTGGGCGATCCTCGTCAGTTGCCGCCGACCTCGTTCTTCGGTGCGGATTTCCGCGACGACGAGCATCCCGAAATCGAGGATCTCGAAAGTATTCTCGACGACTGTCTTGCCGTCGGCATGCCCGAACGTCACCTTTTGTGGCATTACCGCTCGCATCACGAAAGCCTTATCGCGTTCTCCAACGCGTTCTTCTATGGCAACCGACTGCTTACGTTCCCGTCGCCGTCCGAGTCCGACGGCAGAGTTTCGCTTTGCTACGTCGACGGCGTTTACGATCGCGGCGGCAGCAAGTGCAACGCCGCCGAAGCCGACGCGCTGGTGGGCGACGTCGTGAACAGACTGCGCGATCCGATAAAAAAGACGCGCTCGATAGGCGTGGTTACGTTCTCGTCCGCGCAGCAAGCCTACGTCGAGGATAAACTATCCAAGGAAATCGCGCGGCTGGGACTGGAAAAAGAGGCTTACGAGTGCGCCGAACCGCTGTTCGTCAAGAACCTCGAAAACGTGCAGGGCGACGAGCGCGACGCGATCCTGTTCTCAGTCGGCTACGGTCCCGACAAAGCGGGCAAACTGTCGCTTAACTTCGGTCCTTTGAACCAGGCGGGCGGCGAGCGCAGACTTAACGTCGCGGCAACCCGTGCGCGTATGGAGATGCGCGTGTTTTCGTCGATACGCTCGGGCATGATCGACCTTAACCGTACTTCCGCAAAGGGCGTGAAGAGTCTGAAAGCGTTTCTCGAATACGCCGAGCGCGGGCGAGAAATGCTGGCGATCGACTACACCGCGGCAGGCGAAGCCCCTACGGGCATCGGGCGGTTTGTTGCGGAAGAACTCACCGCAAAAGGGCTTAAATGCGACTACAACGTGGGCGTATCCGACTTCAAGATCGACGCCGCCGTCGTGGATCCGCGCGACAAGACCAAGTATATTCTCGCTATCGTTTGCGACGGCGAGAACGAGGCGCGTATTACCGGCGTGCGCGACCGGGCAACCATTCAGACGCGCATATTAAAGACGCTGGGATGGAACGTAATCAACCTGTGGACGATCGATTATCTCTCGAACCCAAAGCGCGAGATCGCGAAAATAAAAGCCGCCGTAGCCGCGCTGACGGGAGCGGGACAAACGAGCAAAAAAGCCGCGAGAGAAACGCTGAACCGATATCGCAAGGCGTACAAAAAACTTGCCGTGAGAACGCCGGCAAAAGCGGGAGCGGACTTTGTGTTGTCGGATGCCGGCGCGGAAGTCGTAAAAGCAAAAGCGGAGGCGATAATCACGGCGGAATCGCCCGTCACCGAGGACTATCTCACCGGAAGACTCCGCGATATTTTCGTCGTGCCGAAAACCTCGAAAAAGGCTTGCGCCGCGATCACGGAAATCGTGCGCGGATTGCGCGGGTTTATAAAGGAAAGCGGCGGCGAATACGAGTATATGACGGCCGAACCGACTGTTTTCCGTCCGCTCGACGACAAAACGGGCCGCGATTATCAGGACGTTTGCCCCGAGGAAATAGCGGTCGCCGCGCGTTGCGCGCTCGAACTCAACGGGCAGTGCGGTCGCGACGCGCTCGTTAAGGACGTACTCGCGCTGATGAACGCAAAAAAGACCGCCAAAACCGCCGAGCTCACCGCCCGCGGTATCGATTACGCCGCCGCAAACGGGGTGGTACTGGTCACGGTAGACGGAAATTATACCGTGTAAATGCGTCTTTTCCGTCGTAAAGGCATCTTTTCCGCGCTTTCGGTTGTCGGTTCGCTAGACGTGCGACCTTGCACGCCGTCGCTCACCGTCACTCGAAATCATCGAAAAATCTGCTCATTACGATAAACGCTTTTTCCCGAAACCTCGCTAGACGTATTATCCGGGTATCGCCGCCAACCGGTTTCGTAAAAAATCATCGAAAAATCCGCTATTTAAACATTGTACGTTTTGGCAAAGTTTTTTACGATAAGGTTAAGCAATCGCTCCATGCAGGGGATTCCACGTCGCATAACACAGTCCCTTATCGGGTCTGTATTATGCTCCTCTGAATGACGAAACAAAACGGAGGCTGCACGTTTAATTTTAAAATATAACGCGAACGTTCCGTGTCATCTCGTCATTCAGAGCAAAACCGCAAGGTTTTGCGTGGAATCCCCCACGGGAGAAAATTACTAATCCTTGAATTCTCGTTGAGAGAGCGAGTACACCTTGCTCGTAGGCAGGCGCATAGACCGCCCCTCACGAATAAAAAACAAACCCATAACCGAAATAAGGAGAAAAAATTTGAAAAAACTTGTTTATGTTGCTTCGTGCGCCGACGACGGCGGCATCTATCCTTACGAGTGGCACAACGGCGAGATGACGCTTTTAGAAAAAACGCCGGTATATCGCCCGATGTATATCGCCCACGACGCGGGCAAAACCTATGTCATAACCGAAGGCGACGACAAAAAGAGCCGCTTCGGTACGTTCTTTTCGTTTGAAAACCGCGGCGGCAAACTTGCGGACAAGTCGGCGGAACAGTCGTGCGAAGGTTATGCCACTTGTCACCTGTCGGTAGCGGACGGCGAGGCTTATGCGGTCAATTATATATCGGGCAGTGTGATAAAGTTCCCCGGCGGCAAACTCGTCACGCACGAGGGCAGGGGCGTTCATCCCACGCGACAGACCGCCGCGCACACGCACATGGCGGCGATTACGCCCGACGGTAAGTACGTTCTCGTCACTGACCTCGGGCTTGACACCGTGTTCACCTACGACCGCGACCTTAATTTCGTGTCGACCGCGAAAGTGCCGGCGGGGTACGGCGCGCGCCACCTTGCGTTTTCGCCCGACGGCAGGTATGTCTATTGCGTCAACGAACTCGTTTCGTCCGTGTCCGTGTTCGGGTATTCGGACGGCACGCTCGATTATATCCACACGGTTTTATGCCCGGTCGATGCCGAAAAGAACACCGCCGCGGCGATAAGGCTGTCTGCCGACGGCAAAACGCTGTACATCTCCAACCGCGGCGAAAACACGCTCGTTTCGTTTGACGTCGACGGCGCACGCCTGACGCCGAAACAAAAAATAAGTTGTCACGGCGATTTTCCGCGTGATTTTGCGATTACGCCTTGCGGAAGGTATATCGTCTGCGCCAACCAGCACACGAATAATCTCACGATCTTCTCGCTGACGGACGGCGGAATGCGTTACGTTTCGTCGGTCGAAAATATCGAAAACCCGCTTTGCGTCACGTTTTACGAGGCGGAGTAGATAACGTATAAGCGGACGAAACCCGCTTCTGACTTTATCGAGGGCGTTAATAGAGTAGGTTTGGTTATAATTAAATCGAACGTGTAGTCAATCTGTTTGTTAAAACATAAAAATAAGTCGTAGTTTTTTGGATTTAATCCTTGTCGGTGCGATTGAAAAACGCGGAAGGCGACGCGCCGAAAACGGTTTTGAAGTCGCGGGAGAAATTGCCCGCCGACGAGTAGTTCAGTTTTTCGGCGGTTTCGGCGGGAGTAACGCCGCCGGCGAGGTATTCCTTGCCTTTTTTCAGTTTGGCATGGCGGATATACGAGTGCAGTCCCTGTCCGGTCGCGGCGCGGAACAGCGCGGAAATATGCCCCACCGAGTAGAAAAACGCGTCGGCGACGTCGCGCGACGAGCAAACGTCCGCGGCGTTCTCGTCGATATAAGTCGTCACGTTTCTTATAAGATCGCCGCTGTCAAGCGAGTAGGGAGCGGGCTTTTCGTCGGTTTCTTCGCGGTAAATATCAATCAGGATTTCGGTGATCGCGGCGTTTATCGCGACGGCCTTGAAGGGCGCGGCGGAGGTGAACTCTCGCAACAGTCTGCGCATGGGCTCGATTGCCGTGCGACTGCTCAGTTCGCGTGAGGTGCGGTTGCGGAACGTTTCCGTCAGGTGCTTTGCCGCGTTCCCGAGCGGCGAAGTCGCTTTCACGTCGAACGCAAGGTAAAAGTAACGCAACGAACCGGCTTCGTCCGAAAATACGTCGTGGCGGTCGTCCGACAGCGACAGATACGCGCGGTTGGGTTTCATTTGTTCGGCGTTGCCGTTTATGACGTGAGCGCCGCTGCCGCGGTCGACGAACGTGAGTTCTATCGGCACGCTCTGAACATGTTCGCCCGTCGAAAATCCGCAGCCGCAATACAGGTCGCCTGCCTGGAACACGGTGAAGTCCGCCGTTTCCAGCGGGCTGTCGAACAACGTGTTGTCGAAATGAAACCGTTTGTTTTTTGTCCCCGTAACTTTCATACCGTGATTATACCGCGGTTTTGCCGATTAGTCAACTTCGCGAGCGTGGCTCACGCGTTTTGATAAGGTTTCGTGCGTTTTTGATATTGATTTTGCGGCGCGGCGGGACTAAAATATAACTGAAAATCCGAAAAGGAAATCACGCAAAAACAGGAGAGAAAATTATGTCTAAAATCGTAACCGCGGTCGTGGGTTGCGGACGGCTTGCCAACAACGTGCACCTTCCCAACCTTTCCAAAAATCCAGACGTGGAACTTCGCTACGCCGTCGACATCATCGAGGAGCGTGCCAAAGCCGCCGCCGAGCAGTACGGCATGAAAGGCTACTATACCGACTACCGCAAGATCTTCGAGGACAAAGAAGTCAGCGCGGTAATGGTCATTACTTCCAACTATGCGCACTATGAGATCACAGTCGATTGTCTTAATCACGGTCTGGACGTGTTCTGCGAAAAGCCGATGACCGTCAACTACGAACTCAGCAAGAAGATGGCGGAAGCGGCGCATTCTTCCGGCAGAACGCTGGAAATCGGCGTTTGTAACCGCTATAACCGCACGGTCGAGATCATCCGCGACAAGATAGCGTCGGGGGAACTCGGCACGGTGTACGGCGTTTACTGCTCGTTCCGCGCGTTCCGTTCGATCCCGGGCTTGGGCGGAGAATTCACCACCAAAGCGATTTCGGGCGGCGGCGCGCTCATCGACTGGGGAGTACACTTCCTCGACCTTATCCTGTACTCGCTCGGCTTCCCGAAAGTAAAGACCGTGTCCGCAGACACCGCGGGGCTTCTCGGCAAGGACATGAAAGCGTACACCTACAAGAATATGTGGGCGGGACCGCCGGACTATAACGGTACTTTCGACGTGGACGATTACGTCGCGGGACATATCCGCACCGAGAATAACGCCGCGATCACGTTCGTGGGCGCGTGGGCGCAGAACATCGGCGAAGAAGAAATGTTCATCGACTTTATGGGCGACAAAGCGGGCATCAGAATGGACTACTACGGCGCGTACACCGAATACCGCGGCGCGAACGGCGTGTTGGAAAAAATCAACGCCGACTTCGACCGTCCGCCCATGCATAACACCGAAACCGTCCGCTTCTTCGAGGCGTTGAAAACGGGCGAAAAGACGCGCAATCACGTCGATAACGTACTCGAAACAATGCGGCTTCTGGACGCGGTGTACGAGTCCGCGGACAAAAAGCGCGAAGTCGTTCTTGATTAACGGGGGGCGGTTATGAAAATAGGTTTCGTCGATTATTATATAGCCGAATGGCACGCGAACAATTATCCGGGGTGGTTTGCCGCCGCGGCGAAAGAACGCGGCGTCGACGCGGAAATCGCTTACGCGTGGGCGGAAAAGTACGACTCGCCCGCGTATAATATGAACACGGACGAGTGGTGCGAAAAGTACGGCGCGAAAAGGTGCGACACGATAGATGAACTTTGCGAAAAGTCCGACGTTATCGTCGTGCTTGCGCCCTCGAATCCCGAAACGCACCTGCGTTACGCCGAAAAAGTGCTGAAATCCGGTAAGCGCACCTATATAGACAAGACTTTCGCGCCCGACGCCGCTACCGCCGAGAAGATTTTCGCGCTCGCGGAAAAGTACGGCGCTACGGTTTTCTCGTCGTCCGCGCTCCGTTACGCCGCCGAACTTGACGGGCTTAATCCGCAGAATTTTATCGTGACGGGCGGCGGCAGCAATTTTCCCGAGTACCTTGTGCATCAGGCTGAAATCGCCGAAGTGCTGGGGCGCGGTTCGGAGTTTTTGGGCGGCAAGGTCGAGCGGCATGGCGAACAGCGGATTTGCTCGCTGGAATTTACGGGCGGCAAGCGCGCGACGCTTGTATTCTCGCCGTCGCTTCCGTTCACCGTTTGCGCCGACGCTGCGGACGGCGACTGCTACCGCACGCTGGATTCGGACTATTTCGGCGGACTTATCCGCGACATACTGGGCTTTTTCGTGACGGGCAAGGCACCGGTAAGCAAGGAAGAAACTTTGCGCGTCATGCGTATCCGCGAAACGCTGATAAAAGCGGACGAGAAATAAGGAGATCCGAGCATGAAAAACGGCGTTATAGTCGATTGTTTCAATAGAGGCGTTGCCGGCGGCATCGAGGCGGCTGCCCGACTCGGGTTCGACGGCGTGCAGATTTATGCTACGGGCGGCGAGTTTGCTTATAATATGCCCGCGGGCGAGAAGAAAAAGTTTAAGAAGTTACTTTCCGACGCGGGAGTGGAAGTCAGCGCGCTTTGCGGCGATATGGGCGGTCACGGTTTCGAGATCGCGGCGGATAATCCGGGGCGCGTGGAAATAAGCAAGCGCATTGCCGATCTGGCGGTGGAGTTCGGTACGAGGGTAGTGACAACGCATATCGGCGTTATCCCTGCGGACAAAGCCGAGCCGCGCTACGCCGCGATGCTGGACGCACTGACCGAAATCGGCGAGTATGCCATGGGAATAGGCGTGACTTTCGCGATCGAAACCGGTCCCGAAAAAGCGGCGGTACTTCGCGGATTCTTAGACGAAACGCGCGGCGGCGTGGGCGTAAACCTCGATCCGGCGAACTTCGTCATGGTTACGCGTCAGGATCCCGTCGAGGCGGTGGGATTGCTCGGCAAATATATCGCGCACACGCATGTCAAAGACGGCAAAAACCTTCGCGCCGTCGATCCGAAGGTCGTGTACGACTGCTTCGCCGGCGGCGGCATCGAAGCGCTGAACGTTGCCGATTATTTCGTCGAAACGCCCGTGGGCAGCGGCGACGTGGATTTTACCGCATATCTTTCCGCGCTGAAAAATTCCGGGTTCGACGGCTATCTCACCGTCGAGCGCGAGGCGGGAGCGGATCCCGAAGCCGACATTGCTTCGGCACTTGCCTATATAAATTCCGTCCGCAAGAGTTTGGGAATTTGAATTAGGACATAAAAGCAAAACGAATCCGCCTATTCGTGCGAAAATCGGCTATGCGGAATCGTGATAACGAAACGAGCAGGGTTCAGATAAAACCCTGCTCGTTTCGGTGCTTTCTCAATTCGGATCATACAATCCGACGAGGTCAGTTGACAGACCAGTTTGTAATCTGTGCGCCCGATTTGTCTTTGGCGCTGCCGGCAATGATCATTATAAGATCTACCAGCGTGCCGATGCCGAAAAGTCCGACAGTAAATAAGTACAGAATACCCGTACCTATTTTTCCTTCGTAAAAACGATGCGCGCCGATTGCACCCAGGAAAATACACAACAACAAGTCGATCAGCCTCGATTTCGAAGAAACGTTTGCGAGTTCAGCCATTTTCTCTCCTCCTTTAGTTTATTAACTACCAAAATGGTAGTTGTGAGTTTATTATACTACCAAAATGGTAATATGTCAAGTAGTTGGTAGTAATTATGGAAATCAAACTCGGACAAAGATTGAAGGAACTCAGGGAAGAGAGGGGGTTGACGCAAAAAGAACTTGCGGAGAAACTCGGGATCAATCCGGTGACGTATCTTCATTACGAAAAGGCGCAGCGCGAGCCGCCGCTTGCTTTGCTTGCGGACTTCGCGGTATTTTTCGACGTGTCGGTCGATTACTTGCTGGGACTGAAAGAATATTGATTTTTACGCGCGGACGGGCAGGCACATCGTTTGCGCATTATTTTTATATCGACGATTTTCTCTTTTGTAACGCGGATGCAAGAAACGGAATAGTATGGTATAGGCGGCGAAGGAGCGCGGTTTTGCGGCACCGAGCCGTCAAACCAAAGAGAGGAGTGACGTCTATGTTCAGTTTCTTTAATTGCGGACGCGGTTGCGGCTGTGACAGCCCGTGCGACGATCGTTGCGATTGTCGTCCCGATTATCGTCCCGGATCCGATCCCGGCTGTCGTTGCCCGGGTCCGCCCGGACCGCCCGGCAGACCGGGTATTCCAGGACCTATGGGGCCGCGCGGCTATCAGGGTGTTCCGGGTATGCCCGGTCCCACCGGTCCGCAAGGCATACGCGGTATTCAGGGTGAAATCGGTCCCACCGGTCCGCAAGGTTATGCCGGACCTGCCGGCGCAACGGGAGCAACGGGAGCAACCGGACCGACCGGACCTGCCGGCGCAACAGGTGCAACGGGAGCAACCGGACCGACGGGACCTGCGGGTGCAACGGGTGCAATGGGTGCAACGGGAGCAACCGGACCGACGGGACCTGCGGGCGCAACAGGTGCAACTGGAGCAACCGGACCG
>CAKQVV010000016.1 GCA_934277845.1 uncultured Clostridia bacterium | reverse complement strand
CCGTTATAGTTGCAGGCGTACCGAGTAAAACCGAATGAATGCCACACGAAATAATCGCAATCTTTCTTAATCGGCGATCTCGCCACCGACCACACATTTCCGTTTTCTCCCAGGAGTACGGTTTCCGACGAACAGTCAAGTACCGCATCGTTGGAAAATTCCGTAATTTTGCACTCGCGCGAGTTCCCGGCATAGGTAAATCCGCCGCCGCTTTCCGTCACCAGCGATCCGAAATCCGGGTTGCACAGCACGTTGCTCCACGGTTTCGGTACTCCGCCATGTCCCGCGTCGATAAAATACGTACCGTCGTCGGCAAAACCGCCGTTCGCCGTTTTCAGCGCGAGTTTTGGTTTTGGCATAGACGCAACCGGTAACGGTGCCTTTTTAACGATAAATGGTATTTGGCGCGATCCGTTACTTGCGTGAACGTCGAGCGAATTACGCAATAAAACTTCGGCTTCGCTCGGCATCATTACCCTGTTTACAGTTTTAAAAACACAATCTGACGGAATCGACGTGCGCAGTCCGGCTCTCTCCGCGGCGGATTCGATCGCATTGAAAACATCGGCATAATACCCGTAGTTCTCGCGATAAATCACCGCCAAATTAAACTTGATATTAAAATTATATATCGTCTTGAAACGGAATAATAGTGTTTCGAGTAGCGGCACGCTGTGTGACGATTCCACCGACACCGTTACAAGCGGATAGCGCACATTGACTTTGTTTTTCACTTCGTCATCGCGATATGAGCCGACCGCAGACAGAACACGCGCGGCAATCCGACAGGTTTCAGCATCGGGCTGAATGCCGGGAACGGGCGCTGAGATTTCGCGGGCAAAAAACTCTTTACCGGTCGCGATCGAAAGTCCGGCGCGAAGCGCGTCTTCCGAATACGCCGGCAAAAGCGCGAATGATACTTGCCGTTCTTCACCCGGCGCAAGACGTACGGCGGTTACTGCCGCAAGGATCGGATCGAGAACGTCGCCGAACCTCACCGATTTACGCCTGCCGTAAAACTCCCCGCGCGATGAAACATATTCCGTCGAATCTCCGCCAAAAGCAACCAAGCCCGCGCAAACACCGGTTTCCGGTCGCACCGCCGTTACGGCTTTGTTGCCCGCAAAAAGCGCGGTTTTCACAAACATATTATTATATTCGCGATGCGCTATATCTCGGTCGCGTTCGTCCAACACGGGTTCAGCCGCCGCCTTGATTTTAACTTCGACAGTTTCATCCAAACGGTTTTTTATCATTACGACACGAATTTCACCGGCCGTCGCAACGAGAGGTTTTGCAATCGTCGTTACCGAAAAACCTGCGGCGCTCGCAGTAAACGTCGCTTTGCCCGGATCAAAAACCGTCACACCGCCGCGGGTAAGCGACATAGCGTAATTGTCGTTTTCTATCGTCAATAAAAAACCGTTATTTTTACGTTTTCTTGTTATATCAAAGTTTCCCATTGTGGAAAATCCGCAACCGTCGTTATCGATAATCGTCCTGTAACCATGCGAAGAAAATAAACAGATTTCCGGATAAACAGTCGGTTCTTTTATCTCGCGGATCGGCAACTGCGACGTTTTTAGCGGCAAAGCAATGCGTTTCTTATCTGCTTTTGCCTTCGACATCGGTTGAGTCAGAAGAAGTTCCGCCGCCCTCACTTCCGGCAAAGTCCGCATTACATTCGGTATTACGCCGCCGGTAAGCCGATTACAAATCCCGGTCATCGTCATGCCCAGATGATGAGCCATAAAACTGCGAACGACGCGTCCGTCGTCAATCGCCTCGTAAAGTCCGAACCGCCCCACCATATCGTTTTCGCAAAACGCTGCAATTTGTCTTTCGCCGCGCTCACCGGCATAAATCAGCGACAATGCCGTTGCATACGGCGCAACGATTTTTCCGCCGTAGTATTCGCCAAGCGCAATGCCGGACACTCCGAACGCACGATAACGATAGTCGCCGTTATCCTCAAACGCGTAATATTGACTTTCGGAAATTCCGTAATATTTCGAGCCGACTTCGCGAGCGTACCGCACCTGCGCCCGTACCGCGTTTTTTGTCGAAGTCGCATACAACGTCCCCTCGGAATATTTAAAAAACGCAGGCGTAAACAAATACTCAAACGCACCGCCCGACCACGAAAATAACGTTTTTCCGCTATAAGACGCTAATCTTCGCTGTAAATTCATCCACGAACCACGCGGAATTTTTCCTAAACCTATCGCGGCAAGATAGGTAGCAGACGCTTCGCTCGCCGCAAGGTCGTAATAGCCGTCGAAACGCTTTTCCGACTGATTCCACCCTATCCTGAGAAGTCCGCGCTCATCGTCGTACAACGCCGCAAAATCTGTCGAGTTTACTATCCCGTCGATTTCAGCAATCATCTCCGGATCCGCAAACGTTTTACACAAAAGCAACGCACAAATCAGATTTCCGCTGTCAACCGACGAAACGTAACGAGGATGAAGCGGCCGAAGCGTTTTTATGTCATACCAGTTATACAAATGTCCGCGCCATTTCTCCATCCGCTTAATCGCCGATAATACGTTCCCGACAAAGTCGCACGCTTTGTCTTTGTCGATAATGCCAAGCTCGCTCGCCGAGAATGCCGCAACGAGCGACATTCCTATATTCGTTGGCGAAGTGCGCTCGCAAAACCCGCCGTCATCACGATAACTATCGGGCGGCAAAAAGTTGTTTTCCGACGTACAGGACTCGGCAAAATAATTCCATGTTTTTGCGGCAATCAGTGACATATAACTTTTATAAGCGGACGGGATTTCGCGTTTTTTTCTCGGTTCGGACAAAAACGCCTGAATCGGTCCCGACAAAATAAATGTCGCGCCGAAAGCGTATATAATCAAACCTCCATCAAATGCAGCATTGATTGCGGATATCACGGCACCGAACACAAACGCCGTCAACATGATTATCCCATCCCCGCCACGCGTGTGAGCGAATACACTCCATTCGAGCAACCCGCGTTTTATAATCAGTCTGAACATAGTTATCGCGATCGCAACAAGCGATGATAGAGAAATAACCGGCAAGACGCAAGTAAAAAACGCTTCGCATGCAACAGATTTAAGAAAAGATTTCGGATCGCAAATCAATGCAGGAAGTCCTGTCGATAATCTCGCAAGCGGCGGCAAAAATGCAAACAAAAGGAGTGTATAATCACCGACAACCGCTGCAAAAATTATGAATGCCAGCGAACAGACTTCGGCAAGCGGGTAAGCAAGCCCAAAAAAAATATGCCACTTATCGACGGGTGAAATAGGGTTTTTGCGCAATTTTCCGTTTCCGGACTGTACAAACATACATAACCATGGTAATAATTGACAGTCGCCGCGGATCCAACGCAAACGTCTTTTCAGCCACCCGACAAACGTAGTCGGCGTGGAATCGAGCGCGGTTTCGTCACAATTCCGCGCACCGGAATACGCGCCCTCGATAAAATCGTGACTGAGAATCCTGCCGTCGCGAAACGCGTTACCAACAGCCGCGTCGAACTCTTTCACCCGATATATTCCCTTACCCGTGTAGTTGCCTTTTCCGAATATTTCGGAATTTACGTCGCGACAACGCGAATAAGAATCCAGTCCGACAGCACCGGAAAATAACCTGCCGAACAGTGTTTTTTCGCAGGACGAAGGATCGGTGCAAACGTCAAGACTCGCAACCGTTATTTCGCGATTGTACGGGTGCTCCATGAGCGCGATCAAATCGTCGGCACAGTTTAACAACGTGTCCGAGTCGATCGCTACAACGTATTCCGAAACGAAGGAATCCCCCAATATCAATCGGAACGGCGTCGTATCGTTTCTTAAAATCAGCCCGTTAAAGTCACACAATGCACCGCGCTTACGCTCCCAGCCCTGATAGCATTTTTTCTCTTTCAGGAAACTACGATTTCGCACTAAAATATTAAATTTAACGCTGTCAAGACGATCGAATTCATGTTCCAGAAAATCCAGTATTTCATTGTCGGCAGCTGTTTCACTCTCTTTTGCCGGCGGTAAATCCGCAAGTAACGCGTATGAAAAACGCTCGCCGGGATTCGCGGCGGCGATCGTTTCCAGCATAAAAATCGCGTCTTTCGCTTCCTCTATCGATGAAATCAAACGGGTGCAGGTTAAACACGTTTTTATTGATTCCGGTATATATTCCTCTCTCAGATACGGAAGCGGACGCTGTTCGGTTGCGGTATACAATAAAACATTTACCGCAATGTCGGCAACGACTGTCGCTATCGGCGCAAACATTGCCACCGTTACTACTTTGTAATACGGAACAAAATACCATGCCGCAAGAGAAATCGCCGACGCTGCCGCAAGTTTCAATAAAATTACCGCGTACATGGCAAGTTTGCCGCGGCGCGGTTTCAACAGATAAAACGCGATGTCGCGTTTTTCCGCAATCGCACGGGCATAGACTTCGGCGGCGACAGAAATTTCGCTGCGTTTTCTATTTTCAGCAATCTTTGCCACCCTGTACAAATAATGTCGACATGTCGCAAGCGTGCTTTCAGAATATCCGCATGACGGCAATTCCGACAAAACAGCGTTAACCGGCGACAATGACAGCAAAAATTCATCGTCAAGCCACGATTTGACAGAAAATATCGTACCTACCGCTGCCGACACTGCAATCGTGTAACGATCAGCCGCAGCGTAATAACTTTCGGCGCGAGTTTCAGCCTCGAAACCATTATCCCGGCATAGTTTTTTCAGCGAATTCACAAACTTTCCATCACCGTTCTCTTTAAGCGCGGTAACGTAAGCCGCACTGCAAAGTAAATCAAGATTGATTTTTTCGCGCACGGCATCACGCACGCCCAGTTCACGACGTTTATCGGAATTCGCATGGCGAGCCGCAATCGCGGCAATATACTCGCAAAGCGCAAACCCGAGAACGTGAGGCAACGCCGTAATTTCGGCATAGTTCAACGGGCAAGCGCAATTAAATGCTTTTACACACTCGGATAATGTTTCTTCAAGCACCGTGCCGCCGGAATATCTGACAATTACCGAACAAAGCGCATATACTCGCGGAAGCCCGCCGACATGCGGAAGCGCGGAAAAATCACCGTTGCTACGTGCGAAATTCAACGTTTCGGTGATCTTATAGTAATTCTCGTAGATCAGTCGCTCGTATTCGTTGATTTTATCCCCCGCCATCGCTCGTCGTCCTATTATCGCATAGGACGCATCAAGTCGTTTTTCGACTTCGCGGAAGTTCAAACCATCGCCGTTTTCGTCGGCGTTTACCGAATCGGCAGCCAACGCCGAAACAGACGATATCAAACTCTTATGATCCGCAACAGGCGGCACGGAAAGAACCACGACAGGCGACAACGAACGTAACGCCGCAACCACCGCACAAACCGAAACGACACAAGCGATAACCAAAACAAAATACAGCATAATTTCTCCGAAACATTTTTCGGTAATTATGCCCTGATTTGCAATCGATTAAACCGTTCAGACTCTCGTGTAAAAAGTTATTTTAATGTCCGGAACATGAACGCTTTTTTATATTGCATTTTACGACAATGTGAAAAATGATAAACTCCCGGAAAAAACCCGGGAGCCGAATTTCAAAAACGCAAGATAATCTGTAAGCCGAATTCTGTCAAAGGGCGGTTATCTGTCTGGACGTATCGTTGCCGATACGTTCAAGCGATACGGGAGGAACGGCGGACAACCGATTTTCCTCACAATCTTGCACCGAACGGGGTTTACATTGCCACCTGCGTCGCCGCGGGTGCGGTGGGCTCTTACTCCGCCTTTCCATCCTTACCGGTGCCTTGCGGCAACGGCGGTTTATTTCTGTTGCACTTTCCTTAAAGTCGCCTTCACCGGTAGTTAGCCGGCGTTCTGTCCTGCGGTGTTCGGACTTTCCTCGCGGTAAACCCGCGCAACCGTCCGACTATCTTGCGTGTATATTATATCACGGTTATAAGGTAAATGCAAGTAATTCAGACAGACAGCGTTCGGTTTATACCCGAAAATACGCAAAAATTTCGCCATAAATCAATCTTTGAACTCTTTCGATATTTTCTCGATTGCTTTCTTCTCTATCCTCGAAACGTAAGAGCGCGAAATATTCAGCATATCCGCAACTTCCAATTGAGTGTGAACCGACTTTCCATCCAGACCGTATCTTAAACAAATTATCGCATACTCACGCTTGTTCAACACTCGCCTTATGACACTCATAACCTTTTCCATCATTATGCCGTTTTCGACGCGAGAAAAAAGATTATCGTCTTTTGCCGGCAACAATTCCATAAGGGTAATTTCGTTGCCGTCCTTATCCACGCCTACGGACTCGGACAGCGAAATCACGCCGCGGTGCTTTTTGTTCGCGCGTATGTACATTAAGATCTCATTGTCGATACACTTTGCCACATATGTCGCAAGTTGCGAGCCTTTGTCGCACTCGAAACTCTCTATTCCTTTAATAAGCCCTATACTTCCGACCGAAATGAGATCGTCGGCTTCACCCGCGCTTCCGTACTTTTTCACGACATGAGCAACAAGTCGCAAATTATGACGAATAAGAATTTCCCGTGCTCCGGCATCGCCGTTTTTGGCGCGAATAATATACTCGCGCTCTTCTTCGGGCGGAAGCGGTTGCGGAAACGACCCGGTATTATTAACATAGGAAGTAAAGCAAAAAATCTTACCGAGAAAGGCCATAAACGACTCGACGACCATATAATTCTCCCTTTGTCGCCGGTGTTTATGTCTGACATAGTACTATGAAATTCGACGACTTTATCATTATATGACCGAGTTTTGCTCTTGTTGCACGTCCAACGACAGCGATTTTACCCACCGCTTGGACTATTTTAGCAAGCAAGATCCCAGTTAACGCAATGACGCACAAATTTTAATACAGCGTACATGTTTATATTTTCGATAACTTTGATAATCAATCCGATGTATTCTATACACATTTTTTCAATGCATAATTACAAAATGGTGCATTACAATTTTTTCAATATTAAAATTAGTATTACTACTATAATGGTTATGACAACTCCCATAATCGATACTCTCCTTCAAATATTTCGATAAATAATTACAAAAGACTTCACTTCTACGCTTTTTGTTTTTATAAACAATTAAATCCTTCACACAATCATAAACCGTACCTTCTTTGTTTATTTTAGAACTGTTGTTCTATTTGCAGCATATCAGAACTATTGTTCTATGCCAACTTATTTTAGAATAAAAGTTCTAAAATTAACTAGTAATATAGATATTCAAATGGATTTTGCCGGTAAAATTCTTGTCATTGATTGCATAGATGCAATATTTCACGACGAATTATATTGATTTTAAGCAATCATTTGATTATTGAATATCGCAAACGAAGTAAGAAAATGCAAAACGAAGTTTTAAAAATCATAAAATCGGATTTCGGAAAAATACTGAACGAGCTGATGTGTGAAAAGAATATGACGCAAGCGGACGTAGCCGCCTCTACCGGCTACACACAACGCGCTATATCCAAATGGATCAACGGTCAATCCGAGCCGAGTGCGATTGCAATCATTCGTTGTGCAAAGTTTTTCGACGTTTCCGCCGATTACATTTTGGGACTGGAAGAATAGGGTTATTTACTGTTTTTCATAATACAAAAAAAACGTCACTTTATATGCGTGTTATATTGAATCCGAAGATGTATTTTGGCAATAAAATACGGCTCTCGCCTGTGTTTCAACGGGAGCCGTTTCATAACGAATATTACCAACTAAACAATATTATAAGAATTTTCTACGTTGTTAAAGTTTCTTTCTGAGCATGTCGCCGGGGAAAAGCGGGACGGTAGTATAAAGACGCAATCGTTGTTTGACAAGAAACGCGTCGGCAACCGGCATACCGTTTTCGTCGGTCATCTTCTCTACTTTAATTATCGAATTATGATAATCTCCGGGGGACAAAACTTCAAGTTCTTCGCCGACTTTGAACCTGTTACGCATCTCGATCACCGCGCCGCCATCGAACCTATCGAGTACAAGCGCGGTAAATTCGTATGTTTGGCGAGGTTTAGAAGTTTCGTAACACTGATTCGAGACAGTATCTCCGAGATAAAATCCTGTGCAATAATTTCGGTGCGACGGCTTTTTGAGATCGCCGACGAGCGATTCGGGCAAAACATAAGGTTCGCCTTTTCGTCTTTTCTCCGCGAAAATATCGAGTGCTTTACGATAGCAATTCACGACGGAAGCAACGTAATATTCTGTCTTTACCCTGCCCTCAATCTTGAAACTCGTGACACCTGCGTCGAACATTTTGTCGAGATATTCCAGCATATTCATATCTTTGCTGTTGAGAATATATGCGCCGCGTTCGTCCTCTTCGATCGGAAGTTCGTCGTCGCGATTTTTTTCTTTAAGCGTGTATTCCCAGCGGCAACTCTGGGCACACTCGCCATGATTACCGTTTCTTCCGGTAAGAAAATTGCTCAAAAGACAGCGTCCCGAATAGGAAATACACATTGCACCGTGTACAAACGCCTCAATCTCAATGCTATTCGGGATATAGTCGCGGATCCTTTTTATTTCGTCAAGCGACAGTTCACGAGCAACCACAAGCCGCTCGAAACCGTAGTCTACGTACTCGCGAGCAGCGTATTTATTTGTCAGATTTGCCTGCGTACTGAGATGAAGCGGCACGGACGGAGCGTACTTTTTCATAAGCGCGGCAACGCCGAGATCGCTTACTATCGCGCCGTCGGGTTTGACTTCTTCGAGATACCGCAAGAATTCCGGCATATTTTCAAAGTCCTTGTCGTGTGCGAAAATATTGACGGTGACATAGACTTTTTTGCCGCGGGCATGAACGTACTCGACCGCTTCGCGTAAGCCGTCACGATCAAAGTTGTCGGCAAACGCGCGCAATCCGTAATCCTTATACGCAAGATAAACAGCGTCCGCACCGAAGTACAGAGCCGTTTTCAGTCTATCGAAGTTTCCTGCCGGTGCAAGCAGTTCCAGCATAATTACTCCTTTTATTAAGGTTACTCAGTTATCGCAACCCATAGTTCGATTTATCGCGAGTGTGCCTCGCTTTCGTCAGTCTTTTATACTTAAACTCATGCCGTCGCCCACAGGCAATATCGAAGTCGTAAGCCGAGGATCCGAACATATCGCCGACAAGAACGCGTCCAGTCCTTGTACGATAGTCGACTTGCTTTTTTGCGTTTCGGTTTTACCCGTAACCATGCCGTTCCACAGTACGTTGTCGCAAAGAAGCACGCCGCCCGGACGAAGCATACGCATTATATGCGGCAAAAAGTCGATATATCGGGTTTTCGGTCCGTCCATAAACACGAAATCATATTCTCCGCCGGCAAGCGGCAAAATTTCCGAAGCGTCGCCCGCAAAGAACGTAACGCGATGATCGAGTCCGGCTCGTTCCAGATAGCGTTTTGCTTTCTCGACAAGTTCATCTTTGATTTCTATCGTATAAACGTGCTCGCCGCCGCTGCGTAAAATCAACTGAGTACTGTATCCTATCGCCGTGCCGATTTCCAAAGTTTTCTTCGGGCGTTTCAGCATGACTATTTGTTTCAGCAACGCCGCGGATTCCGGAAGCAGTATCGGAATAAAATGAAGATCGGCAAACGCGATCATTTCCTTTAAAAGCGGATCGGTTCCTTTCGCGAGATGCTCGCGGATATATACAGATTCTCCGCTAGGAGTCTTGAACGGCATAATCAGTTTTCCATTATTACGGGAATAATCATCGGATTGCGGCGGGTGCGCTTGAAAAACAGGTTTTTAAGTTCTTTTCTCACCTGATTTTTAACCGCCGTCCAGTCGCCAACGCCATTAAGGTCGATGCCTTCAAGCGCGTTTTTAGTGACGTCTTTCGCCTCGGCAAGCAGTTTTTCCGATTCGTCCTTGCTGTACATGAAACCGCGCGAAGTGATGTCGACGCCGTAGACTTCGCCGGAAAGCGAGTTGACGCCGATAACCGCGACAAGCATGCCTTCTTCCGCAAGGTGCTTGCGATCGCGAAGGACTACGCTGCCCACGTCACCCACACCCAGTCCGTCGACCAGCAGGCAACCGGAAGGCACGTTATCGCCTATGCGGATAGAGTTCTTTGTTACTTCCACAACATTGCCGATATCGGTAATGACGATATTGGTCGGCGGCGTGCCCATTTTGACCGCGAGTTCGGCGTGTTTCTGAAGGTGTCTGCGCTCACCGTGTACCGGGATAAAGAATTTCGGCTTTATCAGCGAGTGCATCAGTTTGATTTCATCCTGGCAAGCGTGACCGGATGCGTGAACCTCGGCAAGGCTTTCGTAGATAACCTTCGCGCCCCTGCGGTAAAGGTTATTTATTACGTTGTACACCATGCGTTCATTGCCCGGAATCGGCGAAGCGGAAATAATGACGGTATCGTTATAGCCGATAGTAACCTTATTGAATTCGTCCGAAGCGATACGGGTGAGCGCGCTCATCGGCTCGCCCTGACTGCCGGTCGTGATGATGCAGAGGTTCTTATCCTCTTCCTTATTGATTTGCTCGATGTCTATGATATTTGCCTTGTCAAGTTTAAGTTCGCCGATCTTCGTGGCACACTCGACTATATTTATCATGCTTCTGCCGCCGAACGCAACCTTGCGTTTGTATTTCTTCGCAATGTCGACGATTTGCTGCAAACGATGGATATTCGACGCAAAGGTAGCGACAAATATACGTCTGTCCGCATTTTCCGCAAAAATATGGTTAAGCGACGCCCCGACGTTCGATTCGCTCATGGACGAGCCGGGACGCTCGATATTCGTGCTTTCGCACATCATTAAAAGTACGCCTTTGCTGCCGATTTCGGAAATGCGGCGAAGGTCGATAAGATTACCGTCGATAGGCGTAAAGTCGACTTTGAAGTCTCCCGAGTGGAAAACGACGCCGATGGGCGTGGTTATCGCCAGCGCGCAACTACCCGCGATCGAGTGACTGACCTTGACAAACTCGACCTTGAAGTTTTCGCCCAAAGAAACGATGCTTTTCGATTTGACTACATTGAGATTACCCTCTACTTTTTGCTCGCGGAGTTTAGCGTCGACGAGCGCGAGAGTAAGTTTCGTGCCGTAAACCGGCACGTTAAGATCTTTTAAGATATACGGCAGAGCACCGATGTGATCCTCGTGACCGTGAGTAAGGACAACTCCTTTTACCTTGTCCTTGTTCGCGAGAAGATAGGTGTCGTCGGGAATAACCAGGTCTATGCCGGGCATGTCGCTGTCGGGGAAAGTACATCCGCAGTCGATGACGATGATTTCGTCGTCATATTGAAGCGCGGTCATGTTTTTACCTATCTCGCCCACACCGCCTATAAATATTACTTTAAGGGCGGATTCATCAAAATTTTGTCGCAAAATTTGCCTCCGTAAAATAGATTAGAATATATTTTGCAACACCGCGTTAAAGTACTCTACGCAAATCCGGCGCAGGTACATTCATCCAAGGTATTGCTTTAATTCAAGTTTTCTAGTCTATTATACTAGGTTTTTACGAAAAAGACAATCGTTTTATATGCCGGTTTGAAATATTTTATCGGTTTTATCGTCGTAAATCGTGCGACATGACGAAAACCCCGGTAATGCTTCGACAAAATCTTTGCCGATTATGCAAAACCTGCGGCGGCAGGTCACGAGCGCGTCGTCCAGCACCACGCAATCTGAAATCGCCGCGCCGGACGCAATGCGTGCGTTTTCGCCTATTATCGAGTTTGCGGCATACCCCACCGTAACCGCCGACTTTGACACAAGGTTGTCGCGACTGAGTTCCGACCGGTAGCGTTCGCCGTTAAACGACGGAACGCTTGGGTAAAAACCGCCGTCCTTCATAAAGTAATTGGCGCGGTAGTAACTTTCCTTGTCGCCTATATCGCACCAGTATCCGTGGTGAACAAACGCTTTGACTTTGCGGGTTACAACCAGCGACGGGAAAAGATCGCGGGAAAAATCAAACTTTACGCCTTGCGGTACAAGCGCAAGCGCGCTCTTATTCATTATATACACGCCGGCATTGACAAGATTTCCGTAGTCCGAAGTTTGCGGTTTTTCGATAAAACCGTTGATCGTGCCGTCATCGTCCGCGTTTACCACACCGTAAAGTCGCGGATTTTTGACCGTAGCACACGCCATCGTAACGTTCGCGCCGCTGTCAAGATGAAATTTCAGCATTTTGGCGAGGTTAATATCGCAAAGCGCGTCGCCGCTGGCAACCACGAAAATATCGTCAAGATACGCTTCGGCGTTTTTGACCGCGCCTGCGGTACCGAGCGGATCGGTTTCAAGCGTAAAACGCGCCTTTATACCTTTATAATCAGAAACGAAATTCTTGACGATTTCGGGCAGGTACCCGAGCGTAAACGTTATATCGGTAAAGCCGTAAAACGCCAGCCACGCCACGACGTAATCGAGCATGGGCACGTTGGCGATTTTCAGCATGGGTTTGGGGACGGCGTCGGTAAGCGGACGAAGCCTCGATCCGAAGCCGCCCGCAAGTACTATTGCGTTCATAAATTTCTCCGTTTTTCATAAGTATTCCACCGTCACGCGATTATTATATATAAAAAACGGAAAACGCAAGCCTAAAGACACGTTCTCCGTATATTGCATATATTAGATTGTTTCCGCTTAAGGAAGTTACATATTATTCTATTTCGGTTGTAAATATTGCAGGAAACAAGCCGTCGGCGGACGCGATAAGACGAAGAGTTCCGCTTTTTTCGCCGAGTTTTACCGCCACTCCGGCTCTTCCCGCACGCATTTTACGCGTGGGCAAAAACAGCGATGTGTGGTCGGAAATATCCGAACCGGTGGAATATACTCTGCCCGCCCCCTCGGCAAGAAAATCAACTACGGGCGTCGCGTCGGGGACTTCCGTTCCGTTTTTATCGACGACGTAGCAACTGAAAATCGCGATATCCTTACCGTTTGCCGTTACGTCGGGCGTGTCGAGCGACAACACAAGTTTGTACGGTTTGCCGGCAGTGACGCGCTTATCCCGCGCAACTTCTTTACCGTCGCGATAAGCGACCGCTTCGATACAACCCGGTTCATAAATTACTTCCCACTCGCCGTGACCGTGCTTCTCGATTATTTGTTTTCCACAAGATTTCCCGTTGTGGAAAAGTTCGATTTCGTCACAATTTGTGTATGCGACAACACGAATAATCATTCCCTCGAAACCCACGAAATTCCAGTGCGGCAAAAGGTGTACCATAGGCTCATTCGTCCAGTGCGATTTATTCTGGTAGAATGCATCTTTCTTTTGCAAAAAGAGATCGATCGCTCCGCTTTGCGAGCACAATCTCGGCCAGGCCGCTTCGCCGCGATGCTCAAACGCTATCCATTGATATCCGCCGAGCAACCAGTCGTTGCCGTCAAGAAACTTCCAGGTAAATTCACGTCCTTTGAAGTCAACCGAAGAATCCCGGTCGTATGCAGGCAGATAACCGCGATTCGGATCGTCGTCGAAATACCAACCGCGCGTCGTACCGGTAGCGCAGCACTCGGACGCAAACACCGCTTTATCCGGATATTTTTTATGAAGTCCCTCGTAGGTATGCCAGTTGTAATTGATGCCGATGGCATCGAGTTCGTCGTAAACCGTCGCTTTGTCGGGCGTAAAACTGACCGCAGACATTATCGTGCGCGAATCATCCATTTTACGGACAAAGTTAATCAGCGAGCGGCAGATACGCCTGCCCTTTTCGGTCGCATGGAACGGCTCTTCGTTTCCGACCGACCAGAAGAACACGCCGGGACGATTGCGATCGCGGCGCACAAGCGCACGAAGTTGCGCCTTTCCCTCGTCGGTCGACTCGAACCAACGCGTTTCGTCCATGACGATAAAGCCGTTTTCGTCGAGCGCGTCCATGATTGCCTCCGCCTGCATATAGTGGCTGGTCCGGTATCCGTTCGCGCCCATTTCTTTCATAAGGCGTACTTTGTAACGGTGGATATTGTCCGGCACCGCTTTACCGGTAAGTCCGCAGTCGGCGTGCCCGCAAAGTCCTTTTATCTTGTAATGCTTGTCGTTGATAAACAGTCCCTTGTCGGGATCGAGCACATAATAGCGGAAACCGAAGCGCGTGACGTACTCGTCGATTTCTTTGCTGTCGACATAAAGTTTCGTTATCGCAAGGTACATATTCGGCTCGTCCGGATTCCACAACTTGACGTCCGATACGTCTGCGTCAAGGTTAAGCGTCGTAATTTCGTCAGCATTTGCCGCAACCGACTTTTCTGCGCTAATTATCTCTTTTCCGTTTTTGTCAACTATAGAAACAGTGGTTTTTACGCGTTTTGTCTTTTTGTTATCGTTACGAATCTCTACGCTTATCGGTACGTGCCAGTCGTTTCCGCACCTGTGCTCGGGCTTTACGAACACACCGTGACGTTCTACTGAAACAAGCTCTGTTTTTTCCAGCCATACGCTGCGGTAAATTCCGCCGCCCTCGTACCACCAACCTTCGTGCTCGTCGGTGTTCACGTATACAGCAAGAGTATTTTCGCGATCGAACTCAACATAGTCGGTAATATCTACCTCAAAACTCGTATAGCCGCAAAAATTGTGTTTCATCAGACAGCCGTTGAGATACACGGTGGCATGAACGGCAACACCCTCGAAATACAGCGTAAGGCGTTTGTTTTTGTCGGAACTACCAAGCGTGAATTTCTTTATATACCAAGCGTTCTCATACGGCAAAAATCCCCATGCGGGATTATACTTTTCGTCCGGAAGCCCCTCGATTATATAGTCGTGCGGAAGATCGACCTTTACCCACTTCTCGCTCTTATGCTCGCGTTCTGTCGTGTACGGATCGACGGCGGCAAAATAATCCTTTGCCGCGGGCCCGAGGTGATAACGCTCGGTTTTCGCACCCATATATGCCACGCCTTTATACGCCGGGAGCGGATAATCGAGATCCCCGCGATGGAACAGCCAGTCTTTATCGAAATTTATCTTTTCTCTCATGATTCTCTCCGTTGTTTACATTTAATCGGACTTTTTCCGCGTTTATAATAAGATTATAACCGCCTTTCTTCTCTCTGTCAACGTTATCGACGAACATTCGCTTCCTTTAATCGGTTTTTGCTATATTCAAATCGATTTTTACTGATTTTACATCAAAAACCGAGTGAATTTCATAGATCCCGTATTGACAATAGCGATATCGGCGTGCTATAATTACGATAACAAACACGCATACCGAATTATACGAGGGCAAAATGGAAAAAGTACGGATTATAGAGATCAAGAAAAGCATTTTCGAGAACAATGACAAAGAAGCGGACGAACTCCGTGCGGAACTGAAGCGTAAAGGCGTATTTCTGCTCAACGTCATGTCTTCGCCCGGCAGCGGCAAAACCACTACTCTCGTGCGCACGATCAACCTGATCAAGGACAAATTGCGCGTTGCCGTGATGGAAGCGGACATCGATTCCGACGTGGACGCGGTGCGAGTAGCCGAAGAAACGGGCGTTAAGTCCGTGCAACTTCACACCGGCGGCATGTGCCATCTCGACGCCGAAATGACGAAACAGGGCTTAGCGGGACTGGACCTCGATTCTACCGACCTTGCGATACTGGAAAACGTGGGCAACCTGGTTTGCCCGGCAGAATTCGACACCGGCGCAACCAAAAACTGCATGATTTTGTCCGTTCCCGAGGGACACGACAAGCCGCTGAAATACCCGCTCATGTTCGAGGTTTGCGATCTCGTTCTCGTAAACAAGATCGACGTACTTCCCTACTTTGATTTCGATATGGATAAATGCCGCGAGTACGTCTGCCGCAGAAACCCGAAAGCCGAAATAATACCGATCTCCGCAAAGACCGGCGAAGGAATAGACAAGTTCGCCGAATGGATTTTGTCACAAGTCGCGGCGCAAAAGAAGTAAACGATCACAATAGAGTATTTTGATTTAATCGGAATAATATTAGAGGTGTAATAACATGCCGGAAATGAGTACAAAATACACGCCGAAGCACATGCACGACGAAAATCCCGATCCAAGACTGTTGAAATTTGTCCGCAAGGTTACGGACAGACTTCCGGCAAAACTTCACGGAGTTAAGACCGAAGATCCGGAGTACTGGGGATTTGCGTGCATTTTCGAGGACGAACTCACGAAAGAAGAACGCGATATCGCGCTCGATCTTCTTCTCAAAATGAAACTGAGAAAGAAGTACACGCTGAAAGAAATTAAAAAGCGTGCCGCGGTCACGCCGGAAACGGAATCAAAGTTTGACGAAGTCGTCGACAAACTCGCGGTTTTAGGCATGCTCGAATACGATTACGGCGACAAATATACCAAAGACGGTCCGATCGAGGGTGCGGGTTTTACACGCGCCGATCGAAGATACTGGGTGCCGCTGTTCGTCCCCGGTTCCGCCGAATACACGAACATGAACACCGCGCTTATGGACAAGCACCCGGAACTCGCGATGTTCTTTGAACGCATGACTTTCCTTCCGCTCGAAAAGGTCACGGCAATGGTGCCGCCGGGTGGCAGCGGCATCGGCATGCACGTTATCCCGGTCGAAAAAGCAATCCGGACCGAAAACAGGACGATGGACATCGAGCACATTTCCTACTGGCTGAAAAAATACGAAGGACATCTCGGAGCGTCGATTTGTTCATGCCGCTACGGCAGAAAAAAACTAGACGAAGGCTGTGCCGACGATTACCGCGACTGGTGCATCGGCGTGGGCGATATGGCGGATTACTGCCGCGAAACCGGCAGAGGTCACGACATTACCTACGACGAGGCGATGGAAATACTGCGCCGTGCCGAAGATAACGGCTATGTTCATCAGATCACGAATATCGACGGCGAGGACAAAATTTTCGCGATTTGCAACTGCAACGTGAAGATCTGCAACGCGCTTCGCACCTCGCAACTATTTAATACTCCGAATATGTCTGCGTCCGCTTACCGTGCGCATGTAGACAAAAAGAAATGCGTGGCTTGCGGTCAATGCGTGGAGTACTGCCCTGCCGGCGCGCTCAAACTCGGGCAGAAACTTTGCCGCCACGACGGCACGGAAGTTACCTATCCGCGTCAGCCGCTTCCCGACAACACGCGTTGGGGCAAGCACATGTGGGACGAGGACTACCGCGACAACAACCGCGTGAACTGTCACGCTACCGGCACTTCGCCCTGCAAAACGGCGTGCCCGGCGCATATTGCGGTGCAAGGTTATCTTAAACTCGCGGCGCAAGGCAAGTATCACGACGCTCTCGCGCTCATCAAGAAAGAAAACCCGTTCCCGGCGGTTTGCGGCAGAATATGCAATCGTCGTTGCGAGGACGCCTGCACGCGCGGCACGGTTGACAGCGCGGTTTCTATCGACGCGGTAAAGAAATTTAGCGCCGAACGCGATCTGACTTCCGAACACCGCTACGTTCCCGAAATCGTCGTTGCGTCGAACATGGGCAGGTGGAAAGAAAAAATCGCGATTATCGGCGGCGGTCCCGCAGGTCTCAGTTGTGCGTTCTATCTGGCGCAAATGGGTTACTACCCCACTGTTTTTGAAAAGAACGAAAAACCCGGCGGCATGCTGACTTACGGTATTCCGTCGTACAAACTCGAAAAAGACGTCATCGACGCCGAGATCGAGATCATGCGCGAAATGGGCGTGGAAATCAAATGCGGCGTGGAAGTCGGCAAAGACGTGACGCTCGCTTCTCTCCGCAAAGACGGCTACAAGGCGTTCTATATCGCGATCGGTTGCAGCGACGGCAGAAAACCCGGTATCCCGGGCGAGAATGCCGAAGGCACTGTTACCGCGGTTGACTTTTTGAAACACGCAAATACCGGCGGCGAGCGCGTAACCGGAGAGGTCGTAGTCGTGGGCGGCGGAAACGTTGCAATAGACGCGGCGAGAGTTTCGGCTCGCAGCGGAGCACATTCAGTCAATATGCTTTGCCTCGAAGGCGAGAATGAAATGCCCGCTTCCCGTGAGGAAGTACGCGAAGCACGTGAGGACGGCGTTGTCGTACGAAACGGTTGGGGACCGAAAGAAGTCATCGTAAACAACGGCAAGGCGATCGCGATCGTATTCAAGAAATGCACGTCCGTGTACGACGAGAACAAACACTTCTCGCCCGTGTACGACGAGAACGAAACGCTGATGCTTCCCGCCGATAAAGTAATTTTCGCAATCGGTCAGTCGATCGTCTGGGGCGATATGCTTGCAGGCGAAAAGGTAGAACTCGGACGCGGCGGAAGACCTGTTGCGGATCCGCTCACCTATCAGACCGCGCAGGAAGATATTTTCGTGGGCGGCGATCTCTACACCGGTCCGAAGTTCGCGATCGACGCGATCGCAGCAGGACACGAAGCATCGGAATCTCTCCACCGTTTCGTTCAGCACGGCCACATGACTATCGGCAGAAACCGTCGGCAGTTTATCGAACTCGATAAGGACGATATCAAAATAGAACATTATGACAACGCCGCGCGTCAGGTTGCCGAAAACCACGCGGTAAATTCGGCGTTCCGCGACGAGCACGGTACGCTCACCGAAGAGCAGGTCAGGATCGAAACCGCGCGCTGTCTCGAATGCGGCGCAACGGTGGCTGATCCGAATAAATGCATCGGCTGCGGCATTTGCACAACCAAGTGTAAGTTCGACGCGATTTCACTCCACCGCGATCACCCCGAAGCAAGCAAAATGGTCGTTGCCGAGGATAAATTCAAACACATTATGCCGTACATGATCAAGCGCGCGGCAAAGATTGCGTTCACGCGCAAGAAAAAGGATTGATTTATGCACGAACTTGGTGTGGTTTTCCACTGCATAAATGAGATCAACATGATTGCCGCAGAAAACAATATCGACAGAATTTCGTCGGTGACGATTCAGATCGGCGAAGTATCGACCGTTATTCCCTACTATTTCGAGGACTGCTGGAACTGGGCGGTAAAAAAGGAAACGATACTCAAAGACGCAAGCGTGGTTATCGAGAAAATCGACGCGGTGACGCATTGTAACGGTTGCGGGCAGAACTATCCTACCGTCAGACACGGTAAAAAGTGTCCGCACTGCGGCAGCGACGATACTTTTCTGGTAACCGGCAACGAGATCATGATAAAAGAAATTCAGGTTCCCGACGAGTAAATCTTTACACGCAACAAAAACGGCAAGCGAGAAAACATGTCGCTTGCCGTTTTTGTTTTATTGTCTACCGAAGTTTTTCAATCGTTTTTTCAATACAAGAATTATCAAATCAATACTCTGCGTTGCCGACGGTACGTGGGTAAGGAATCACGTCGCGGATATTCGCTACACCCGTTATATACATAATAATACGCTCGAAACCGAGTCCGAAACCGGCATGCTTTGTTCCGCCGAAACGACGGAGGTTGAGATACCACCAGTAGTCCTCTTCTTTTAGTCCGAGTTCTTTCATTCTCGCGGTGAGAACGTCGATTCGCTCTTCTCTTTGCGAGCCGCCGATGATTTCGCCCACGCCGGGGACAAGCAAATCCATTGCGGCAACGGTTTTGCCGTCGTCGTTAAGGCGCATATAAAACGCCTTGATTTCCTTCGGATAGTCGATAAGGAACACGGGTTTTTTATAGATTTCTTCGGTGAGATAACGCTCATGCTCGGTCTGCAGATCGACGCCCCAGTTTACCGGGTATTTAAATTCCCTACCGGACTTCATAAGAATATCGACCGCTTCGGTATAAGTTACTTTGACGTAATCGGCATTACGGAGCGCGTTGAGGCGGTCGAGAAGCGTTTTGTCGACGAATTTATTGAAAAATTCGAGTTCGGCGGCGCAATTTTCCATAACATGGTTTATAATATACTGTATCATATCCCACGCAAGTTGCATGTCGTCGTTAAGATCGGCAAACGCGATTTCGGGCTCGATCATCCAGAATTCCGCAGCATGACGGGCGGTATTCGAGTTTTCCGCGCGGAACGTAGGCCCGAACGTATAGATCTTACCGTAAGCCATGGCATAAGTTTCGCCTTCGAGCTGACCGGAAACGGTAAGATTGGCGGGCTTTCCGAAAAAGTCCTTTGTGTAGTCAACCTTGCCGTCCTCTGTTCTGGGCGGGTTTATCGGGTCGAGCGTCGTTACACGGAACATTTCGCCTGCGCCCTCACAGTCAGAGCCGGTAATAAGCGGCGTGTGAACATACACGAATCCGCGGCTGTGAAAGAACGAGTGAATGGCGAACGCCACTTCGCTGCGGACGCGGAAAACAGCCGAGAACAGGTTGGTACGCGGTCTGAGATATGCTTGCTCGCGCAGAAACTCTACCGTGTGACGTTTTGGCTGGAGCGGATAATCCGGCGTGGACGTACCCTCTACTGCTATTTTATCCGCTTTGATTTCAAGCGGCTGTTTCGCTCCGGGCGTAAGCGTGACCACGCCGGTAACCACGAGTGCCGCGCCTACGTTTTGAGCCGCAATCTCATCATAGTTTCCAAGTCTGTCGCGCTCGAACACGATCTGAATACCGGTAAAGCACGAGCCGTCGTTGAGATCGATAAAACCAAACGCTTTGGAATCGCGGATATTGCGGATCCAACCGCCTACGGTAACGGTCTTTCCTCCGTACGCCGCGGGCGAAGCGTAAATGTCTTTTACAAATTCCCTTTTCATATTGCAACTCCGTTCGTTCCGACAAAAGCCCCGCCTGTAACGGGCGGGACTTTTTCGTGAACGTGATTTTATTTAGTCCTTGTCGTTGAGGCAAGCGATACCGGGAAGAACTTTGCCCTCGAGGTATTCGAGCGATGCGCCGCCGCCGGTGGAAATATGCGTTACTTTGTCGGCAAAGCCCATCTGTGTCACTGCCGCAGCGCTGTCGCCGCCGCCGATGATGGTGATTGCGTCGTGATTGTCGGCAAGTGCCTGCGCGATAGCCTTGGTGCCGACCGCAAACTTTTCCATTTCAAAAACGCCCATAGGTCCGTTCCATACAACCGTCTTTGCCTTTGCGATTTCGTCGGAGAAGGATTTGATCGTCTTGGGACCGATGTCCATACCTTCCCAACCGTCGGGAATATCGCCTTCTACGACTTTTACGTTTGCATCGTTGGAAAATGCGTCGGCAATTACATTGTCGATCGGGAGCAAAAGTTTGACGCCTTTTTCTTTTGCCTTTGCCATAAGTTCTTTCGCAAGCCCGATCTTATCTTCTTCTAGAAGAGAATTGCCGACCGCAAGTCCGAGGGCTTTGCGGAAGGTATAAGCCATGCCGCCGCCGATAACCAGGCAATCGCATTTGTCGATAAGGCTCTTGATAACTTCGATCTTATCGCTGACCTTGGCACCGCCGAGGATTGCGACGAAAGGACGAACGGGGTGTTCAACCGCACCGCCGAGGAATTTAAGTTCTTTTTCGATAAGGAAACCGCTGACGGCAACGGGCGCAAAGCCGTACTGGACAATGCCTGCGGTGGTTGCGTGAGCGCGGTGCGCGGTGCCGAACGCATCGTTGACGTAAACGTCGCAGAAGTCGGCTAGTTTCTTGCAAAGTTCTTCGCTGTTCTTTTCTTCGCCGGCTTCAAAACGAGTATTTTCGAGCAATACGCATTCGCCGTCTTTAAGCGCGGCAACTTTTGCGTGAGCATCCTCGCCCACAAGATCGGTGGCGAACGCTACTTTATTGTCGAGCAACTGATTAAGACGAACGGCAACGGGTTTAAGCGTGAACTTTTTGGGATCGTTCTTCTTTGCTTTTTCGATATAAGCGGCTTTTGCTGCAGCCTGCTCGGACTCGGGTAACGCTTCGACGGCTTTCTTCTCTTTCTTATTGAGTCCGAAGCCTTCGGTAAAGATGTTGTGCGGTTTGCCGAGGTGCGAGCAAAGTATAACTTTCGCGCCGTGTTCCATCAGATATTTGATGGTAGGCAGCGCACCCATGATTCTGTTCTCGTCCGTAATGTTCCCGTCCGCGTCGAGCGGAACATTGAAGTCGCAACGTACAAGAACTTTTTTGCCCTTAACGTCAACGTCTCTTACAGTTTTTTTGTTCATAACCTACTCCTTGTTGATTTTTGTTTACCTGTATATTGTAACTTTTTACCGCGTTTTAGTCAAGTGTTTTCTGTCAAAGCACGAATTTGCGGGCATTAAAAAAAGAAAAAACCGCCGGAAAAAAGTTTTTGCGGAGAACGTAGAAAAACTTTTAAATTGTGTCGCGAAAACGCTTGCAAAAAACACCGGAATATAGTATTATAATTAGGCTGTCCGATTCTTTCGGCATTTGCCACTATAGTCTAGCGGTTAGGACGTTGGCCTCTCACGCCGAAAACCGGGGTTCGATTCCCCGTAGTGGTACCACTAACCTCGTCATATAGACGGGGTTTCGCTTTACTGTTTTTACAAACCGTGATATAATAATTGTATGATACGCCGCGCAAACCTTATCGATATTTTGAGGCTTTGCCGGCACAAAAATAAGCGGATTGCCGCACACCGCGAGGTCAGGTAATGAAATTCGTCAACCCAATACTTATCGTAAAAGATAAACGGCTCTCTTTTGATTTTTACCGCGACGTTATAGGTTTGCGGCTGGTTGCGGATTTCGGCGATTACGTCACGCTCTCGGGCGGACTGACATTGAGAACGGAAGAAAGCTGGCTCGGCATGAATGGAATCGACCCGTCAGTACTTCATTACGGCAACGCAGCGGAATTATATTTCGAGGAAGAACATTTCGACGAATTTCTCGCCAGGCTCGACGCGAACATGGTCGACTGTCTTTTTCCTCCGTCCGAACACGAATGGGGGCAACGGTTCGTGCGGTTACTCGATCCAGACGGGCACGTCATCGAAGTCGGCGAGGAAATGGGCGCGGTTTGCGAACGGTTCCTTGCGATGGGCATGAGCGAAACCGAAGTGTCGGTGAGAATGGACGTTCCGATCGCCTATGTTCAAAAAATGACGAGATTCAGAAGGTAAAGTT
>CAKQVV010000015.1 GCA_934277845.1 uncultured Clostridia bacterium | reverse complement strand
AGGATCGGAAGTTATACCGTCACGCTCATAGTCGCCGACCGCAGCGGCAACACGGTGGAAACCGATTATACGATCACTACCGCCGATACCACCGCGCCCGTTATAAAGAATATGAAACCGTCGTTTGCGTGGCTGAACGATTCCGTTGCGATTCCCGTGCCGGAAGTGTACGAGATCGGCGGCTATGACCTGACCGTTACCGTCAAAAAGAGCGGAGCGGAAGTACCCGTCGCGAACTTTGCGTTTGCGCCCGGCGGAACCGGCGAATATACGATCACTTACCTTGCCACCGACGAGAGCGGCAATACCTCGAAACCCGTTTCGGCGATCGTCAACGTGGTTGCGCGCGGAACGGTGGCGGACTTTAACGCCGACGCGGAAGGCGCGTTCTGGCAGACCGAGGACAACGAAAAGTACGCGGGCGACGGCGAAACGATCGTCTACGGCATCGGCGGCGGCTCGATCGCGCGCAAGAGCATTAACCCCGACTGGTCGGAATACAAGACTCTGAATATAACCTTAAATAACTATAAAGCGAACAACCCCGTGCTGAGGCTGGGTATCGGACAGAACGGCAAGTTTGTCGACGTCTGCGATTTCGGCGTTACGCCTGCGACTTCGACGGGGCTTGCGCCCGCCGCGCCGGTGACCGATTTATTCTCGGTCGACATTACGAAATACGGACTCGATCTGACGAAAGTCGACGCGATAAGACTTACCGCCGTGACAAAGGGCGCGTACAAGTTCGGATTCAAGAGCATTACGCTTTCGACTTCCGCGGTTTCGCCCGCCGGCAAGCCCGCAGTTGATTACGCTTCCGTTATCGACTTTGAAACCGATATTACCAAAACCGCGACTTACGGCGGCGGCAGCAAGGTGAACACCGACGCGAATTACGTTCTTAAAGGCTCGAAGTCCGCGCGTTACGATATCCCCGCGGGCGGATACGTCGGCGAATCCTTTAACGAAATCAAAGCCTCGACCGCGGCAAACGCACTCGTGACCTACGCGTATTCCGAGTCGTATTCGGACATTCGCCTCGGCGGCGTGTTCGGCGGCACGGCGTTTACGTCCGGCGTCTATCCGCTCGTTCCCGGCTGGAACCGCATCGAGTGGTATGTCGGGCTTGAGAACGGCTTTACGTTCGATCAGGCGGGACTACAGGAACTCACCGTGCGGCTCGAGGAGAATTATGCGGCGACAGTGTACCTCGACGAGATAGGATTTATCGAAAAAACGGCGTTCGCGATCGACGAACTGTTTATCGATCCCGTTACGTTCGGCGTGAGTTACGGCGACGACTTCACCATGCCCGACGTATTGAAAAACGGCGGCAAACTCGCGGCTTCGGTCCAGTCGGGCGTTATCGCGGGCGAGAAAACCATAGAGGAAATCAAGGCGATGAGCGGTTACGGCATTACCGCCGACACCGCGCTCGCAATAGGCGAGAGCAAGACGCTTTCTAGCGACAAGTACACGCTTGTGTTTGCCGTCACCGATATTCTGGGTGCGGAACACGTCGTGACGTTTGCGCTCAACGCCGAGTACAACCTGCTCGGTTTTGCCGCGAATATTCCCACTCTGTACTCGGGTACCGACTATCCGCTCACCGATATAGACGTGACTTCGAGCGTTTATAACGCCGAACAGCTGAAAGGCGCGACGCTGAAAACCTACTATAAAAAGGACGGTTACGTCAACTGGACGGAATTTACCGGCACCGCGTTCAATACGAGCGAAACCGGTTTCTATCGTTTCAAATACGTCGTCGAGTATGACGGCGTGACCGTGGAACGCGTTTACCGTCAGTTCGTCCACGGCAAGGGAGTTATCGCGGACTTCGAGCAGTCGCTGTCCGGCGAGCACTTCGGTTTTTATGCCGACTATATGCGCGAGTTCCGCAAGTACAACGATCCGAACTATACGCCCGATCAGAAAATCTATCTCGAAACACACATCAGCGACGAGTGGAGTTACGACGGCGACTATTCGCTGAAATATATCGCAACCCATATCGGTTGGGGCGGCTTCTGGTTCAAGGGGAACTTGTATCAGCCCGACAAGATCGTACCGGTCGAAGAGGGCGTGAACGGCTTTAAGGTCGTTATCAACGCTTCTCAGCCCACCCGCGGCGCGAAGTTCAGCGTGCTGACCGACAAAGGCTGGTTGTTCTCGGAAGAGGTCGACATCGTCGCCGGCGTACACGAGTACTTTGTCGAGGTCGCGTATCAGGACGAGAACCGGACGACCGGCGCAAGCGCGGAAAAACAAACGTTCACTTCCGTCCGCGCGCTGATCTTCAATATTCCTTACGATCCGACCAAAACCTACTATTTCGATTCGCTCGCTTTCATCCACGTCGACGAAAACGCGGTGGTGAAAGCGTAGGGATGTAAGGATAAACGATAAGGATAACACGGCTCTCACAGCATGGGATTCCACGCCTATCGTTATTCACCCCAAAAGTCGGGCGAATAACGATAGGCTCTGAATGACGTGTAGAACGTAAAGCGTTTCGTTCGAATTTAGTATTTATAAAAACAATCCGATTAAATTCGAACGCGCAGTTTCCGTCTTACCTCGTCATTCAGAGCGCGGCGGCACGCCGCGCGTGGAATCCCCTACGGCAGAGAAGTAATCATCCTTAACTCGCCATTAGGCGAATATCACCCGCGTAGGCGGATATCACTTTCGAACGCAGTTCGAAAATATCACCCGCGAAGCGGATATAACCCATTACTTTCGGCACGATTCGCGGCGGGCAACGCTAAAATCCCGCGCGGCGTAGCATAAAAAAATTTTCCCGGGAGGAGAAACTATGAGAAAGAAAATTTTAGCATTAGTGACGACTATCGTTATGATTTTCGCAAGTCTCGGTCTTGTCGTCGGTTGCGGCGACAAACCGAAACCAGACGATGGCAAAACGGAAGAATTTTCCGCACCGACCATCACGCTTGCGTATGACAGCGTAGTCATAGGTAAGGGCGCGAACTATGACCTTCTCGACGGCGTGACCGTGTCCGACAAGTATGACGCGAATATCCGCGTCAGCGTCAAAAACGACGGCGGCTTTAAGAAAGACGTAGTCGGCAAGTACACCGTTACTTACTCGGCAAAGAACTCGAAAGAGAAGGAAACGACCAAAACCCGTACTGTCGAAGTCGCCGAGGGCGTACTTCCCGCAATGGGCGCGTTTATCAAAAAGGGCAGCGCGCTCGCGGTGCCTGCGTTCAGCGAATCCGTAAAGGATGCCGCGCTCACCGTGTCGTACAAGGAAAAGACCGCTGCCGACTGGACGAAACTCGAAAAGACCGGCGAAGCGTACGTTCTCGATCTTGCCGCGGGCGAGTACCAGATCAAGTACGAAGCGAATAAAGATAAGTTCGAGTACAGCGAAATCGCTACCTTAAAGGTATACGAGGTCGCCGCGCCCGGCAACAGCGTGACTATCGTCGGACAAACCGTAACGCTGGGCTTGCCCACCGTTTCCGATAATATCGACGGCACGATCAAAGTTTATTCCAAGACGGGCAACGCCGACTACGCCGAAATCGAAATGGACGAAGCGAGCGAATCCTACAAGATCGCCGATATCACCGAAGGCGCGCATACCGTCAAATACGTAGTGACCGTAGTTGCGGCAGATCCGGAGAAGGGCACCGCGGAAATCACCGAAGAAGTGACCTGCACCGTCACCGCATACAACGCTCAACTTGCAGACAGAACGCTTCAGACCGTCACTGCGGCTGGCGAGGTCGCGCTCCGTACCCCCGTTACTTCGCAGGGCGTAACCTACACCGTCAATGCTGAACTCCGCGATTCGACCCGCGCGGCGCTCACCGTCACCGACGGCAAGATCACTATGGCTGCAGGCGATATCGTAAAGGTAACTTACGCGTTTGCCGCGGGCGAAGTCAATCTCGGCGGTGACTTTTACTATATCTACTGCGCCCGTACCGGCGCTAACGTAGTCGACTTCGAAACCGGCGATTACACCATGTACGTTACCGATAATGCTCAGAACGACGTGCTCGAAGAAGTCGCGCTCAGCGGAACCAAGAGTTTGCGAGTAACGTGGTATTCTAACGCAATGGGCAACTGGCTCGGATTTAAGGAAACGCCGCACGAACTCGGTTTAAGCGCGAACACTATCGACGTTTATATCTACCTCGGCGAACATATCAACGGCGGCACTACTACCGCGGCTTTCGTGAACAAAGCCGAACTGTGGATTGATACCGACGCGGGCGGAATGTATCCGGTCGACGACGAAAACCACTGGCAGACGCTTACGGGCGGTTGGGCTAAGTACACCTACACTTACGCTAAATCGTTCAATACGCTCAAAACGGCGGTTCTTCACCTTAACGGAACGAATACCACCGACGCAGGTTACAAGGTCTATATGGACGACCTTACCTGCTACACGGCTGAGTAATTAACACGCTTATTCACTCCAAGGGAAATTTCAGACAACGACGGCAGATTTTTGCGAGCAAGACGGCGAGATAATTACAGGCAAACGACCGAACGCGTACCGATTGTCTGGCGGAGCGGAGTTTAACGAATAATTATCCGTCGGATTGCCGCAAAAACCGTCGGCGGGGGCTAAAATTTCCCGTAGCGAGGGTTGATCGCGGCGGGCGGCATTTATATCTCGCTCGCCGCGGCAATTCCTTGATTTTATTAAAAAAGAAACTATCGATTGATTTTTTGCGGTTTTATAAAAACCGTATTCCGAAAACTCGTAAAACCGAGCAAAAGGAGAAAAACGATATGAAAAAATTTTTTATAACGACGATTGCGATAATATTCGCGCTTTCTCTGGCGTTGCTGGTCGGCTGCGCCGGTAATCCCGACACGCCCGACGGCGGCGAGACGGAAACGACGGTGACTATCACCGCCGGCGAGAAAGCGTATATTCTCACGGGCGGCGCGCTGGACGGACTCGTCACGGCAAATGACGAAAAGGGCAATGCGGTTGCGGTCACCGTGAATAACGACGGCGGTTTCGACAGTCAGACCCCGGGCGTATACAACGTTGAATTCAAAGCCGAAAAGAACGGCGTCACGGCGACGAAAACCGTGGCGGTGGAAGTAGTAGGCGTAGACATAGATTTTCCCAAAGCATTCATCGCGGGCGACAAGATAACGCTTGTCGAACCATCGGTGACGACTACCGAAGAAGAATACGAGGCGAAAGCGTCGTTTACGGTGGGCGACATAGGGTTTAAAACCATTAACTTTACGGACGGCAAAGCGGAACTCGTATTCGAGGCGGCAGGCACCTATACTATCCGCGCAAGCGTGACGGTGGGCGGTACGACTCTCGACAAGGACGTGTATTCCGAGGGCGTGACGGCACAAACAGACGATTCGGAATACGTTGCGGTTGCGGGCGGAGAATTCACCGTTCCCGCGGTTGCGTTCTCCGACAACGCAGTCGGCGATCCGATCGTTTCGTTCCGCCGATCCGGCGATGAAGAATTCACTCCGGTTGCGGGCGGCAAGTTTGTTTGCCCTGAGCCCGGTTATTACGAAGTAAAATATACCGTCACCGCGGCGGGTGAAAAACTCGACTATATACATGAGGCTTACGCGAGAAAAGCGGGAATCGTGATGGACTTCGAGGGCGTGGACGGCACGCATTACGGCATGGCGGACAGACAGTGGGATCAAAACGGCGGCGGCGCGGCTATGCTGGAGGTCAGCGGCGACTGGGCGCACGACGGCAGATACTCGCTGAAGCAGACGAGTAATGCGTTCTGGGCGGGCATGATTTACAATCGTCCGCTGGCTCTGGACGCGGAAGCCGACACCATGGTTTGCTATATTTACAGCAAAGAAGCATACGCGAACACCGACTTTTGCATTTACACCGACGAAACGAACTACAGCATCGTGAATTTCACGGTGAAGAAGGGCGTACACAAATATTATCTTAAGTTCAACAAACCCTTCGGAGTAATAAGGGAACTCCGCACTCACTCCGAACGCAGTACTTTCTATATCGATTCGGTCGAGTTCGGGGTTTACGACGTGAGCAACGTGCTGTCTCTCGGCGACGTCGCGATCAACGGCAGCGCGCTGAGTAACGGCGACACCCTGACTTTGCCCGTACCGGCGGCGACCTCGTCGATCTATGACGAAACGCAGCTTAGCGGCGGCAATATGAAACTTTTCGCAAGCCGCGACGGCGAAGAAGAGATCGAAATCGAAAAGAACGCTTCCGGCGCGTTCACGATGATCGCCGCTACCGGCACCTACCGTTTCCGTTACGTGTTCGATTGCGAGGGCAGCGTAGCCGAGCGCGTATTCACCGCCAACGTGGCTAAATACGACGTTACCGCTACCGTACCGGTTGCGGGCATTGTCGGCGAAACCGTGCAGATTTCCGACATCGCAGGCGGCGAAGCGGGCGACGAAGTCACCGTTTCCGTCACCGATCCCGACGGCGAGAAAATTACCGCGGTAAAGAACGGCGATAAATTCGAGTTTGTCGTCAGCGAAATCGGCTATTACGAAGTTTATATCAAAGTTCAGGGCGACGGCAAGTGGGGCGAACTCACCGAAACGCTGTATGTCCGCGAACCCGACATGGCACTCGACTTCGAGGGCGTGGGCGAACATCGCGGTTACGTCACTTCCTACACCGAAAATCCCAACCTCGCGGCTTACGTTCCCGTCACCGACGAATGGGCTTACGACGGCAAATACTCGACTTATTTCAACGTTTCCACGAACACGCAATGGTACGGATTTAAGAATATCAACCTTTCGGTGCCGACCGGATCGAATTCCGTTACGTTCGTTATCCGCGCGGGCAGCGACTATACCAAGCCCGTCACGTGGTGGGTGGACACCGACAACGGCGATTATTACGCCGAAGGCTTTATGATAAAAGCGGGCGTACACAGTTACACCGTGAAGGTGAGCGTAAGCGCAGCGAAAACGTTCGGTACGATCAAGCAATTCGCATTCCAGCCGACTGCCGACGATATCAATAAACCGTTCTATCTTGACGCGGTAGTGTTCCACCCGTACACCGATTTCAACGCCGAAATAACCCGCCCCGACATCAAACTCGGCAACGAATACACGTTCGTTCGTCCCGAAATCACCAGCGACTACCTGACCGCGGATGAGATCGAAGCGATCGAAATGATCGTAGAGGTCGAAAAGAACGGCGTAAAGACGGTAGTTCAGCCCTCTGACGGCGCGCTTAAACTCAAACTGACCGAAAAGGGAATCTACACGGTCACCGTGACGCTGAAAAACAAGTACGCGGTGCACTCCGCGTCGTTCGATTACGCGTTCGGCACGATCGCGATCGACGCTACGCTTCCCGAAGAAATGGTTGCCGGTACGGATTACACGTTTGAAATGCCGACGCTGACGAGCGAAGAGGATATTAGCGGCGCGACCGTGAAGATCTCTTACGCGAAGAAAGGCTCGTCCGCGTTCACCGAGATGAAGAAAAAACTGGGCAAATACGTCTTTAACGTCAACGCCGCCGGAGAATACGTTATCCGCTATGAGGCGACCAAGGGCGACGTAAAGGGCATGCGCGACTATGCCGTCACCGTGTTTCAGGCGGGCGTGTTCATCGACTTCGAACCCGACGGAAGAGGCGGCTGGGTGGAAACCTACTACGACACCCCGCACTTCCTGCCCGAACTCAGCGAGGACTGGGCATACGACGGCACGCACTCGCTGAAAGTCACGTTCCGTTCGGACGCCTGGTACGGATTCAGGTATCCCGAGGGATTGTATTCCGTCCCGCAGGGTACCGACAAGATCAGCGTCTGGGTAAAATCAGACCGCACGTTTGCGAACCCGTCGTTCCTTGCGTTCGAAGCCTATGACAGCGCGAAAGAGAAATATATCTGGTACTATATGGACGAGTTTATCATCGAAGAGGGCGTAAACCTCTATGAGGGCAGACTGAGACTTTACGGAAACCTCGAAACCTACGTCGAGTTCACGCCCGCTCTTGCCGGCTCGATACGCGCGTTCACCTTCCACACCGAAGGTTGCACCGTCGACAGTCCCGATTTCGACTCGACCGTGTACTTCGACTCGATCCGTTTCAGCGATACCGACACGGCAAACTTCAACGACCTGACGATACTGCCGGCGGTGAAAGGACAGGAATACACGCTTGCTTACGCGTCGCCCAGCGGCTTTATCGACGAAAACCTCGTGATTTCGTACAGAAAACCGGGCGAAACCGAGTGGATCACGCTGTACAGCGCGGACGCTTACGACGGCGAGGACATTACCTGCACGTTCGATTTTGCCGGCAAGGTAGACCTGCGCATTATCGCCATGTGCGGCGAGTTGTTCGCGACCTATCGCGGGACGCTGACGATAAGCGAATAGCAAGACAAGAAAGAAGAAGAGAAGAGGAGCAAGAACTTGAAAACGTTAAATTGTGCAATATTAGGATACGGCAACCGCGGCAGCGTGTACGCCGATCTCCTCTATAAAACCGACGGAGTGAAGATCTCCGCCGTGTGCGACATAAGCGCGGAAGCGGTGGAACTCGCGAAAGAGAAGTACAACCTCGCCGACGAGCAGTGTTTTACTTCGGAAGAAGAGTTTTTTAAGGCAAGACGCGGCGAAGCGTGCGTGATCGCGACGATGGATAAACTCCACGTCCGTCATGCGGGACGCGCGCTCACGCTGGGATACGATATATTGCTGGAAAAACCCATTGCGACTTCCTATGCCGACTGCGTGGAGATCGAGCGCATCGCCGAGAAACACGGCAACAAGATCCTCGTGTGCCACGTCCTGCGATACACCGCGTTCTTCCGCAAGATCAAGGAACTGCTGGAAAAGGGCGAGATCGGAAGAATCACTTCGGTCAGCGAGTCCGAGGATGTCGATTTCGTACACTACTGGCTGAGTTTCCTGCACGGAAACTGGCACAAAGAGGAAAAATCCAGTCCGATAATCCTGCAAAAATGCTGTCACGACTTCGACATTATCGGCTGGCTGACCGGCAAAAAATGCCGCCGGGTTTCGTCTTTCGGGCATCTCAACGTGTACAAAAAGGAAAACAAGCCCTTAGACGCCGCGGAATACTGTTTCGAGTGTCCGCGCGTGAAAACCTGCGAGTACAGCGGAATACGCATCATGTGCAATCAGCCGATGTGGCTGAAAGGTTACTATCCGAAAATGGACTTGACCGACGAGGGCGTCGAAAAGATCCTGTCCGACAAGACCAACCCGTTCTCGAAATGCGCGTTCAACGGCGATAACGACGTCATGACCGACCAGATAGTCAATATGTACTGCGAAGACGGCGTGCTCGTACAGACGCTTATGTCCGGGTTTTCCTCGGGCGGCAGGCGCGAAATCACGATACACGCGTCGCGCGGCGAGATCTACGGCTTTATGGGCGCGGAAGAAGTGTTCGTCAAGTACAAGCCGTTTCAGCGTCCGATCGAAACTTTCGACCTGACGGAGGACAGCGTGGTGTCGGGACACGGCGGCGGCGACGAGAACATTATCCGCAGTTTCGTCGGCTACGTCCGCGACGGCGTGGACGACGGCATGCTGTCCACGATAGAAGATTCGATACTCAGTCACAAAATAGCGTTCGCCGCCGAGGAAAGCCGTCATAATCACGGCAAATCGGTGGAGATCCGCTGAGCCATACTACGGAGGTAATTTATGAAATTCAAAAAGGCTATATGTTTATTGCTCGTATTCGCGACCGTACTGCCGATAGTTGCGTGCAGAGGTCGTCGCGATCCCGGCGGCGTAATCATCAACGAATCGCAAACCCAACTTTACGTCAGCGTGTACGCGGGCGGCGTCGGCACCGAATGGTTCACCGAGGCGGTGCGCGGTTTCGAGGCAAAGTACGCCGAAACCTCGTTCGAGGACGGCAAAAAGGGCGTACAGATCGTGCCCGAAACCAACAAGAGCAACACCGCCGGCGATACGTTGCTTGCGGGACTTAAAAGCAACAACAACGACGTGTACTTCACCGAATCCGTCTATTACTACGATATCATTTCAAAGGGCGGCGCGGCGGACATCACCGACATCGTGACCGAAAAGCCCACCGAGTTCGGCGAAGAAAAGACCATCGAGAGCAAGATGGATCAGGCGCTCATCGACTTTTACAAGACCGAGGACGGCAAGTACTATGCGCTCCCGTTCTACGAGGGCTATATAGGATTTATCTACAACGTACAATTGTTCGAGGACGAGTTCCTGTATTTCAAGGACGGTTACCGCGACGAAGAGCACCTCGATGACATGTTCATTTCCGATCTTTCCGACAAGCGCAGCAAAGGCCCCGATAATATCGAAGGCACGCGCGACGACGGATTGCCCGCGACCTACGACGACTTTTACAAACTGTGCGAAAGAATGGTCGACATCGGCATCACGCCTTTCATCTGGCCGGGCATGTACTCCTATGTCACCACTTACGCCGCTTATCAGATGTGGGCGGACTATGAGGGCAGAGATCAGTTCTACCTCAACTTCTCTTTCGACGGCACGGCGAACGACCTCGTGAAATCGATCGACGGCAGCGGCAACGTGACGCTCGAAAGCCCCACGACCATCACGAATCAGAACGGCGTGGACGTGCAGAAACAGCGCGGCAAGTACGAAGTCCTCAAATTCTGGGAGAATATCATTCGTCCCGCCGACGAAACCGACCGCTTTTATCACGACCTTTCGTTCTCGCCGTCCATGAGCAACACCAGCGCGCAGGCGACCTTCCTTGCCGGCATCGTGGACAGCAACAATCGCGTCGGCATGCTGGTTGACGGCAACTGGTGGGAGCGCGAAGCCGAATCCATCGGCTCGTTCACGAACCTTGCAAACCGCGGCTATAACAAAGCCGACCTTCGTTTCGGGTTCATGCCGTTCCCCAAAGCCGACGACTCCAAACTCGGCGACAAGCGCACGCTCGTGTCGATAAACGACTCGCTGTGCTTTGTCAGCGGCAGAAGCACCGGCGCAAGACTGAAACTCGCGAAACTCTTTTTGCAGTACTGCCACACCGACGCTATGCTCCAGAGTTTCTCGGTGAACACCAACATGATGAAGCCCTACGAGTATGAAATCAGCGCCGAGAATCAGGCGAAACTGACGTACTTCGGCAAAGAAATGTACGAAATCAAGGATCCGAACAACGACATCGACGTCGTGTATCCGTACTCCGGCAACGCCGTGTTCCTCAATAACTTCGCCGAGTTCCACCCCTATAACTGGGCGTTCACCATCGACGAGGGCAACTCCGTCGCGGCGATCTTTGCGGACACGAGCCTTACTGCAAAACAGTACTTTGAAAAGCTGTACCCGGCGTACAAGACCAAATGGACGACGTATTTGTCGAAAGTAAACTAATACAGGCAAACGCGGCGATACCGCCGCTCCCGAAACGGAGGACGTTATGGGAAAACGAATACACGATGACGATAATACTTTTATAGACGTTCTGTTTTCTCCCTTGAAAAAGGCGGGGAGTTTTATCGGCAAACGGATTTACGACTTAAAAGTCCGCATAAAAGAAAAACTGCCCGGAAAGAACAAGCAATCCACCGCCAAAGCGCGCAGAAGGAAAGAAGCGATTTTCTATTATTCGCTGATCGCATTTCCGCTGTTGCAGTTTCTGGTGTTCTATGTCGCGGTCAACTTCAACTCGATACTGCTCTCGTTCAAGGAATACCGCGTATTCGGCGGACAAAGCGGCTATATCTGGGTGGGGCTGAAAAATTACAGCCAGTTCTTCGTCGATTTTTTCACGGGACCGAATCTTAAACAAATTGCGATAAACTCGCTGATCGTTTACGGTTGCGGACTGCTGGTCGGCGTGCCGCTGGCGATACTGTTCTCGTTCTATCTATACAAGGGTTTTCCGCTCACGGGCGCATTCAAGGTACTCTTGTTCCTGCCGTCGATAATCTCGTCGGTCGCAATGGTACTGATGTACAAGTATTTCGTGGACGTCGGTTTCCCGGGCGTAATACAAAAGATCTTCGGCGTCAAAGTTAAGCCGCCGCTGTCCACGTCGGACACGCGCTTTGCCTGGATAATATTCTACAACCTGTTTATATCCTTCGGCGCGAACGTAATCATGTACACCAGCGCGATGACGCGTATACCGCCGTCGCTCACCGAGTACGCGCGGATAGAGGGCGTCAGTTACACGCAGGAACTGTTCAAAATCGTCATTCCCATGATTTTCCCGACGATAACGACCTTTCTCGTCGTGGGAGTTGCGGGCATATTCACCAACCAAGCCAACGTGTACACGTTCTACGGCACGGGAGCGGGCACGGACATAACCACGTTCGGTTACTTCCTGTTCGGCAAGGTAATCGCGGGGCGTTCGACCATGGCGGAATACCCCTATGCCGCGGCGGCAGGCATAATCTTCACGTTTATCGCCGTCCCCGTCACGCTGCTTGTCAAGCACCTGCTCGAAAAGTACGGGCCGACCGTAGAGTATTAAAGGAGGGCGCACGATGAATAACAATCAAAACGTTATAAACGACGGCGTTCTCAGCGAAAACGAAGTGAAGTTCGTCCGTTACCCCAGACGCAACAAGATAAAAGGCAACACGGCAAACGTGTTTTCGTGGGCGCTTACGGTACTGCTTATTTTGTATTCGGTGCTTCTGATACTCATGTTTTTGTGGTGTCTGATGACTTCGTTCAAGGACACGTTCGACTATATCATGAATCCGTTCGGGTTGCCGCAGGAGTGGAAGTGGTCGAACTACTCGATACTGTTCGATACGATACGCGTGCAGACCGCGACCAAACGCTGGGTGTACATGGACGAAATGTTCCTCAACTCGATCCTGTATTCGCTCGGCTGCACGATCGCCGCGACTATGACTCCGTGCATCGTCGCTTACCTTACGGCGAAATACAAATTCCGGCTGAATAAAATAATTCACACGATCGTAATCGTCGCGATGATCCTGCCTATCGTCGGTTCGCTTCCGTCCGAACTCCAGCTCGTAAAGATGCTGGGACTGTACGATCACATGTGGGGCATGTTCATACTGAAAGCGAATTTCCTGGGCATGTACTTCCTCGTGTTCTATGCGGTGTTCAAGAGTCTGTCGTGGGAGTATGCCGAAGCGGCGTTCGTCGACGGCGCGGGACACTTCACCGTCATGGTGAGAATAATGCTCCCGCTCGTAAAATCCACGATATTTGCAGTCGCGATCATGGTGTTCATCGGGTTCTGGAACGATTACCAGACGCCCATGCTGTACATTCCGTCCTGGGCGACCGTGGCTTACGGCTTGTTCCAGTTCTCGAATATCGGCGAAGAGGGCGCAAGTTCGGTGTCGATAGTCATGGCGGGCAGTATACTCGTCATGCTCCCCATGATAGTCGTGTTCGTTGTTTTCAAAGACAAATTTATAGGAAATCTCACGGTAGGAGGTATCAAAGGCTGATATGACCCGATCCAAACATAAAAATCTGATTCTGACCGCGGTGCTTGCCGTCGCGCTTGCGTTGTCGGTCGCGCTCGGCGTGAGTGCGGGGCTGACTTCCCGCGCCGCCGAAAAGGAAATCGTTGCGGACTATACCGTCACGGCGGGCGAAACCGTCGCGGCGGACGATCTTATCGGCTTCGACGAGGACGGAGTGACGCTCGACAGTATTTCCGTCAGATATCTCGGCGACAATACCGAAATCGAAACGAAATACGGCGAGTTTACGCCCGAAAAACCCGGTATGTACAAGGTCACGCTGGTAAAACGCAAGGACGGCGCGTCGCTCTCGTCTTACTATTACGTCGAGGCGGTCGCATCCGACGCGGCGGTCGTGAAATACGCCCCGTCGTTCCCCTATGCGTTCGTGTCCGGCGAGGAGTACGTTCTCGAAACGCCCGAAGCGTATCTTTATAACGCGGACGGCACGAAAACCGCCGCATCGTACAGCGTAAAAGCGAGTATAAACGGCACGGAAATAGCGTCGGAAGGCGGCAAGATCACGCCCAAAGTCACGCGCAGCGGCGACAAAGTTGTCGTCGAATATACACTTAACGGCAAAACAGCGGCGAATAACCGCACGCTCCGTTACGAAGTGCCCGTAATGATCACGATATCGGGCGGCGTGCTGGACATGAGTCAACTGTTCGTCACCGACAAGATCGACGCGGTGAAACCCGAAGGCTCGTATCTCACGGCTTATACTTCCGTTACCGGTTCGGAAATGAAATTCTGCAACCCGATCCCCGCCAACAACTTCCGCCTGCGCTGGAAGATGAACGAGGGCAAAACCAACTTCGACGAGTTTGTCGTGTGCCTCGAGGACTATGAAAACCCGGACGAACGGATAGAGATAGCCTATTCTTCGGGCGGAAACGCCGGCGCGAAAGTCAGCATTTCGGGCAGCAAGGCGTACACCGTAAAATCCGCGTTTGAAAACGGCTCGTTCACGCTCGAATATTCCGTGAGTAAAAAGTCGATTTCCGACGAGAACGGCATAATCGCCTACGTGCAGAAATTCGCCAACGGCAGAGAGTTCACGGGCTTCAGTAGCGGCATAGTCAAGTTCTCCGTGCGTTTCGGCGAAGTCCGCGGTTATTCGTCCGCTTCGTTGTCGCATCTAGGCAACCAGCCGCTCGCGGGCGTGAGAAAGGACAGCATCAGTCCCTACGTTTTCTTTAGTGACGAAGTGCGCGTCCGTTACGAACAGGGCGACACGATCAAGATCAACAAAGCCGTCGCTTACGACGTGCTCGATCCCAACGCCACCGTCACCGTCAACGTCTACAAACTCAACGCCGACGACAGCGTGTCCGCGGAAATCCCCGTCGACGCCGACGGCAAACAACTGAGGAATTACGACTGCTCGAATGACGTGTATATCAAGGTCGACGAGATCTGCCGTTTCCGCGTGGAATACACCGCGAAAGACTGGAATAACCGCCGTACCCCGGTAGCATACGTCTACACGATCGGCGACAATCGAGCCCCCACGGTTAACTTCGGCGCAATGGTCCAAAAGGCGAAAGTCGGCGACAGTATCGCGCTGCCAGAACTTACCTATGACGACAATAACGGTAAAGAGAACGTAAAAGTCCTCGTGACCTACCTCACGCCGTCCAACGTGCTCGAAGTGGTGAAGAACGCGACTTCGTTCACTGCGACCGAGAAGGGCACATACAAGGTCAAAATCATGGTTTACGACAGTCAGTACAACTACGTCTTTAAGGAATACGTCGTGGAGGTGACCGAATAATGAAACATTTATCCAAGTTAGTCTGCCTTATTCTTGCGATGATGCTGTGCTTTTCGGCGGTCGCGTGCGACGGCAACAAGCCGAATCCGGATAAGCCGGACGGCGATAACGGAAACGGCAACACGATAGAAACCACCGGCGAAAAACTGTTTTCGGGCGGCGAGTCCGACTATACGCTCGTTATACCCGAGAACGCTACCGACTATGAAGAGTACGCCGCAAGCGAACTGGTGTATTTCCTCAGAATGTCGACGGGCGGTACTATCGCGGTGGATAACGACGCGAACGTGAGTTACTCGGACGGCGCGAAAATTATTTCGCTTGGAAACACGAAAATGCGCGGCGAAACGGGCAAGACCTACACCGAGGACGAACTGGGACTCAGCGGCTACCGCATAAACACCGTGGGTAAATCCGTGTTCATTTCCGGCGCGAACGAGCATGGCACGCTTTACGGCGTCTACGAATTCTTAAAGCGCACGGCAAACTACGAGTTTTTCAGCGACGACGAGATCGTCATCGACGAAACGCCCGATCTCGACGTACTCAAATTCGATATAACGGCCGTTCCGTCCATTCAGCGTCGTTCGCTGGGATACAAGCCGCTCTGGAACAGCGCAAGTTACACCAAAAGACTGCGCATGATGGACGTGAACGAGGATTATATCATCGACGGACACACGTTCGGCACGATCCTTCCCAACGAGAAGTACTCGACCGAGCATCCCGACTGGTTTGCCGATCACACCGCGAATAACAGTCAGCCGTGTTTTACGAACGACGAAGTTTTCGACGAGTTCGTCAAGAACAGCAAAAAGATAATTTCCGATCACTTCGAAGCGGGCGGCACGGGTCGCTACTTCATGCTCGGTCAGAACGACAACGGCGCGTTCTGCACCTGCGCTAAATGTACCGAAGCCAAGAAAAAGTACGGCACCGTCAGCGGCGTGCTGCTGTACTTCGTCAACCGCGTGACCGAAGCACTCGACGCGTGGCTCGCCACCGTTTATCCCGACAAACGTCTCGAATACCCGACCTATGCGTATATCGAGTCGATGGACCCGCCCATCACGTTCAATTCGACCACCGGGCAGTGGAACGAACCCACGATCCGTCCCCGCGACGATGTGTTCGTTTACGTCACGCCGCTGTCCGCCGACTGGACGTACAGTTTCGACGACAGCCGCAACAGCACCATGAATTCTGTTATAAGCGGCTGGGGCAACGTGACCAGCAACCTCTGGATCTATTCGTACTGCGTCAACTTCAAGCAGTACTTCCTGCCGTACAACAACTACAATATTCTCGCCGCCAACTACCGCGTCGCGAAGAAATATAATATGTACGCCTATTACGAGCAGGGCGCGAACCAGTCGGCTACCACCGGCCTCATGGAACTGAAATTCTATCTCATCGCCAACCTTTTGTGGGATTGCGAGCAGGACGGCGAAGCGCTTGCCGAGAGGTTTATCCGGCAGTATTACGGACCGGTTTCCGACTATATGCTCGAGTATTATAACATGATCCGCATGTGGTACGGGCACATTCAGGAAGAACTCGAACCGCCGTTCCGCACGAATATTTACGCGGACGTGTGCCAGGAAAAATACTGGCCGTTCGATCTCGTGAACAGCTGGAAGAAAAACATTTTCGACAAGGCTTATGCGTCGATAGACTATCTTAAAACGCTTGACAACGAGGCTTATACCAAGTATTTCAATCGCATAAAGAAAGAGGAACTGTCGATTACGTATCTTTTCGTCACGCTTCACTCGGCGCAGTTCACCACGAGCGAACTGACGGCAATGATCAACGATTTCGAGAAGTATTCGACGCAATACCAGCTTAACTACTACATCGAGGGACAATACACCAAAGACATGATCGAACAGTGGAGAAAGAAATTCTGATGTTAAACGTTACTTTACGTAACGGTACGCTGAGCGTCCTTTATCGCGGCTACGGGATAAAGGACGTTTCCGTATCCGTAATATACGACGGCGGACACTACAACCGGCTCGTGAAATCGAGCGGGCAGTGGACGGCGGAGAAAACCGAGAAAGGCTATCTTGCGCATAGCGGCGCGTTTACGATTGCGTTCCGCGAAATAAACGGCGGATTCACCGTAAAGGCGACTTTTACCGCGGACGAGAAGATCGATCACGCGATACTTTTCCGCGCGTTTACGGGACTTACCGATAGAATAACCGACGTCGTGACGAACGGCTTTTCCGAGAGTAACGGCAACCGCTTCAACGAAATGCAAGCAGCACCCAGACTTAACCGCCTTGCCGGCAATCAGTCGGTAATCTCGTCCGATTCGGCTGCGGTAAGATTTGAAGGCGGCGAGGTTGCGGCGATAGGCGCGGCGACTTTTGACAGGTATTTTACAGAAATCGAACTTAATTCGGACGGAGAAGTCGCGGCAGGGCACCAACTCGATTTCAAGAGTATCGGGGCGGGCGAAACGATCGAATCCGACGAAATAGCGTTTGTGCCGGGAGCGGATTTTAGCGACGCGCTGGAAAATTATGCCCGCGTAACCGCCGGATTTAATCCGCGCGAGAGAAAACCTGCGCCCGTCGGCTGGTGCAGCTGGTACTATTACGGTCCCGATATTTCCGTCGATATTATCCGCGAGAATATGTACGCGCTGAAAGACGCAAAAGTGCCGGTAAATCTCATTCAGATCGACGACGGCTGGCAGAAAGACCGCGGCGACTGGGAGCCGAACGAGAAGTTCGGAGACATGAAAAAACTTGCGGACGAGGTACGCGCGGCAGGTTACACGCCGGGGATATGGATCGCGCCGTTCGCCGCAAACGAAACGAGCGAGGTTTACAGGCTTCACCCCGAGTGGTTCGTCAAAAATCCCGACGACGACGGCATATTCGGCTATCCGTCAATGGATTTTTCGCACCCCGGCGCCGCCGAACATCTTCGTAAAATCTTCACTACGATTTCCAGAGAGTGGGGGTTTAGGTATATCAAGATCGACCTTGTGCTGCACGCGATTTCGGCAGGTCGACACTATGACCGATCGTTCAACGCGATAAGGAACTATCGCCGCGCGCTGAAAATAATCAACGAAGCGGTCACGCCCGATACTTATCTTATTTCCTGCACCGCGCCGATCGGAGCGAGCGCGGGGCTGGTTGACGGAGCGCGCACGAGTTCGGATATTTTCGAGAACTGGGAGTCCGTCCGCAAAATTTCGCTGCAAAATTTCAGACGATACTATTACGGCGGGCGCGCGTTCAACGTCGATTTCGATTGTTTCCTCGCCCGCACCGCGAAGAACGAGGACGAACAATGTTTCCGTCTTTACATAAGGACCGGCGACGAGATAAAAACTCACGCCGCGACCGTGGCGGCAAGCGGCGGCGCGATAATGTTTTCCGACAAGGTAAGTTTGCTCGACGAAAAACAAATCGCGCTGTATAAAGCGATTATAAAACTGAAAGCCGCGAACCCGAAGCCGCTCGACTTTGACACCGCCGACCTTGTGTCGGTCGTGGACGGCGGCGAAACGGACGGCGTAAAAACGGTATTTGTCTTTAATTTCGGCGAAAAAGCCGCGGAAAAATCGTTGACTTTGCCCGAAAAATCGCACGTTTACGCCGTTTGGTACGATCGATACGACGGCGAAACGGACGTTATCCGCGCCGTTTTACCGCCGCACGCGTCCGAAATTTTCTTTATCGGCGACGATAAATCGGTAATGACGAAAATAAAAAAATCGAAACGTTTGTGAGAAACCATAGTTTGTACGGAGGAAAGTTATGAAAAGCAAAAGGATTTTGTCGTGCATAGCGGCGGTATTGCTCGTTGCCGTGTTCGCGGTTGCGTTTCCGGCACAAAGCCGAGCGTATGCGGCGACCGTCGACAGCGCGCTTTGCGACACTTACAAGCCGAGCGGCACGCAAAGACTTGCCGGAGCACCCGCGGTGATACTGGAAGTTACCGACAAATCGGTGCTGGACACTGTGAACGTGGGCGGTGAACGTCCGACCTGCGCGATATTGAATTTCGGCGCGGACGGCAAAGTGCACGGTGCGGACGGAAGCGTCCTGTGCGATTTCGAAACGCTTTATAAAACCGTACTCAAGGGAAAGATTATTCCCGTTTTAAGGGTAAGTACGGAAACCGCCGCCGACGCAATGATAGATTTTTATCGGAACAAGACGAGCGTAACCGATTCGGCGGTGACGTCGTCCGATCCTGCGCTTGTAAAAAAAGTACGCGAGGCTTTGCCGGGAATACGCGGCGTTTACGAAGCGGACGAAAAGTTCGACCTTAAACGATTACCCGGGATCGCGAACGCGGCTTACGCCGGCACCGTGGTTATTTCCGCCGGCAACGCGTCTGCCGAAACGGTGGCGTATATTCAGGCGCGATTCAAGACAGTGTGGGTAAAACTCGCGTCGCTCGACGACTTTGCGGTGAGCGACGCGATAGGCAGCGGCGCTTTCGGCGTGATAACGACCGACTATTCCTCGGCGTACAAGGCGATCGCAGGGTACCCGAAAGAAAGTCTTGCCCGCACGTCTTTCAACGTGGCGCACCGCGGACTCCCGACCACTAAAAACGAAAATTCGGTCAGCGGTTTGCTCGCCGCGGCAAAGTCGGGAGCCACGCACGTCGAACTGGACGGTTATCTTACCACCGACAAAAAAATCTATATGATTCACGACGGCTCGCTCGAACGCACGACGACGGGTACGGGCTATATCGAGAATATGAGTTCGGTTACGGTGGACGGATTTAGACTGAAACAGTATTACGACGAGAAAATACCGTCGATCGACGATATTTTCGCGGCGATGAAAAACAATAAAATAATTCTCGTACTCGAGATAAAGTCGAATAAGTACGTTGATTTCATCGACGTGCTGAAAACCAAACTCGACAAATACGACATCTATGATCGTGTGACCGTGATCTCGTTCACAGAGGAAGCGATCGCGAGAATGAAGGAAGTTTTGCCCGAAATCCCAACTTCGCTGCTTATGAATAAGGCGTCGCACGACAATTTTTCCGACATTCTCGGGAAAATGACGGAATACAACACGACCGTCGACGGCAACGCGGGCGGCGCGAACGCGCTTTTCAATCGTATGCTCCGCGATCGCGGTTACGCCGGATGGTTCTGGACTTACGACTCGCCGTCGGCGGTAAAAGCCGCGCAGTCGAGCGGTTATACCGGGCTTACCAACAATTACGCGGCGTCGATGGCGGACATGACGCGATTTATAAACGGCAAAGCGGGACAGACGGCGACAAACCCGGAAGTCGGCGATGATATAGAAGTGGAAATTACTTCGTTCGGCGGAAAAGTTTCGACCGCGACCGGCACTATTTTCAAATGCGAGGATTGCGGCGGGCATTACGATGTTATCGCTTATGCGAATACGGACGGCAAAAATCTTTTTACTCGCGCTTTCAGAGTAGACAAGCCGGGCGGCGCGGCGGCTGAAGAGGGCGGAGAAGAATCGCGGGAACCCGATGCGAGCGAAACGCCGGATCAGCCCGATAGCGGCAATACCGTCGAACCTAAGAAAAACGGTTGCGGCGGCGCTCGCGCCGAATCGGCAGCCGCGCTTGCGGCGTTCGCGTTCGTTGGCGGACTTATGCTGCTTAAAATAAAGAAATATTAAAAACGCTTGACCGCAGACAGTAAAAACAGTATTATCTAAGGAAACAGATCGGAGAAAACATGAGGAAAATTATCGTTTCGATATTTTGCGCCGCGATTTTCGCGCTTACGCTGTTCGGTTGCGACAGAAACGGGCAGAAACCGTTGCCCGATCCCGCGCCGCAAGCGGAAGTAAAGGCAGAACTCGCGAGTACGTTTATTCAGCCGTCGAACTGCCCCGGCTCGCCGTCGGTAGTGACGGAAATCGCTTCGCGCCCGGCGTTTGACGCGCTCGATGTCGGCAGCGTGCGCCCGGCAAGCATTATCGTGAGGGTAGGCGCGGACGGAAACGTCAGAGCCGCAACCGGCGAGGCTTTGGGTGAAGCCGGCGAAGTTTACGACAAAATCGGCGGCAAAATCATACCGATTTTTCGCGTGGAAACCGATGAAGAGGCGGACGCACTTATTAAATTCTACGTGAACAAGTACCGCATAGTCGATTCGGCTGTTGTGTCGGGTAAGCCTTCGCTTGTAAAACGCGTTAAGAGCGAAATTCCCGAAATTCGCGGAATAATAGATTTTGCGGCGACAGAAACGCCCGGGAACATAGTGAAAACGCTCGCCGAAAACAATGCGCTTACCGCGATTTTACCGGAAAGCACGAGCGTCGAATCCGTCCGGTATATTCAGGCGAGATTTATGACCGTGTGGATAAAGTCGGGAGCGGACGAACTTTCCGTCATGAGAACGGCGGCAAACGGCGCTTACGGCGTGGTGACCGACGACTACGCCGCGGCATATAACGCGCTCAAAACGTTCGGTAAGTACGACGTTCTGCGGACGGCTCATAACGTGGCGCACCGCGGACTTCCGAAAACTCACAACGAAAACTCCGTGAGCGGTATCCGCGCGGCGATCGCGGCGGGAGCCACTCACGTCGAACTCGACTGTTATCTTACCGCCGACGGCGAAGTCGTACTCATGCACGACGCGGACATTGCCCGCACGACCGACGGCGAAGGCAATATCGAGAGCATGACGCTCGCCGAACTCCGCACGCACAAACTCGACCTTTTCGGCAAAGAGAACGTGCCTACGCTTTCCGAGGCGATAGACGCGTTCGCGGGGTCGGGCGCGATTATGGTTCTCGAACTCAAATCGTCCAGACCCGAACTCGCCGAAAAGATCAAAGCGGTCGTCGAAGCGAAGAATTTTTACGAAAACCTCGTCGTAATCGCGTTTTCCGCGGACAATATCGAAAAGGTGCGAAAAGCCATGCCGCGCGTACCTGCCGCGCTGCTCGTTTCGTCGGTGCGCGAAGATAAATTCGCGGCGACCATAACGGCGGCAACCGCGCTCGGCGCGGCGCTCGACGCCGATCTCGGCAGCGCGACGGGGATTTTCAACCGCACGCTCCTCGACCGCGGTCTTGCCGGCTGGTACTGGACCTACGACGACGCGCTCGGCGTAAAGTACGGCAGGATCGAGGGCTATATAGGACTTACCAACAACGACGCGACCGCGTTTACCGACTGGTATAAATCGCTGGAAATAACGGACGGTATCCTGTCCGGGATCGAAGAGGGCGACGAGATTGCGGCTGTAGCCACGACTTACGGCGGCGAGAAAAAGAACGTTACCGCCACGGTAATCAAGGCAGTCGAAAATGACGGAATTTACGATGTGATCGCAGCGGCGAGCGACATGCAGGTAAACAGACGGGACGCGCGGATTGTTTTCGGCGGTTCGGTTAAAAAAACATCCGCATAATGCGGAAAAACATAAACGCGATACGGACTGCAAAGGAGAAAACCATGAAAATCAAGTATCTGGGAACGGCGGCTTACGAGGGAGTGCCGGCAATGTTCTGCAACTGCGAAGTATGCAAAAAAGCGCGCGCGGCGGGCGGTAAAAATATCCGCACGCGCTCGCAGGCGATCGTCGACGACAAACTTATGATCGATTTCAACGCCGACACCGTGACGCATACTCTCAATTACGGCATCGACTGGGAAAAGATAGAGGGCGTAATCGTCACGCACTCGCACTGCGATCATCTTTATCCCGAGGACGCGGAGATCGCGACGGGTTGTTACAGCCGCCTGCATCGCAAAATCGGTTTTTACGCCTGCAAAGACGGCTACGACAAGTTGAAACCGTACACGATCGACCGCGATACGGAAAAGACTTCGCTTACGCTCGTCGAGCCGCTGAAAAAGTTCACGGTGGGCGAATACGAAATTCTGCCGCTTCCCGCCGATCACGATCCCGCTTCCACGCCGGTTATTTATTCGATTGCAAAAGGCGGCAAGCGCATGCTTTACGCGCACGACACCGGCGTATTTTTACCGCAAACTATGGACGCGCTCAAAAAAGAAGGGCGGTACGACTTCGTATCGTTCGACTGCACCGGCTGCATAGGCAACGGCGTGGACTGGGTTTACGGGCACATGAGCGTACTCACGATCCTGCCTCTTCTGGACGAAATGAAAAAGCGCGGTATCGTCGATGACAAAACGGTTCTCGCGATCAGTCATTTTTCGCATAACGGCGGACTTATTCACGACGACACGGCGATTAAAGCCGCAAAATACGGGTTTATTACCGCTTACGACGGGTTAGAGATAGAGTTTTAAGGGGCGGTAATTCGCCCTATAACCCGAATTTTGGGTAAGGTTTATTTATTTTAACGCGCAGTTTCCGTGTTCCTCGTCATTCAGAGCGGGGCGGAACGCCACGCGTGGAATCCCCTACATGGAACAAGTAAATAAATTTTAATATTGAGAGTATTACGGAAATAGCAAGTTTTTGTAATACTTCTTTTTTTCAGATGAAGAAAAAAAGAAGCAAAAAAAGTCACCG